>JADKDR010000009.1 GCA_016714535.1 Bacteroidota bacterium | reverse complement strand
TTAGCACACATTTAAATGAAAAAAGGATGCATTATTGGATTTATGATTGCCCTGTTTGCGATAGCAGTGGGATTAATTATAATTTACACTATTATTTATATTCCTTCTGGTATTGATATCGATAAGATAAAATACCCAATTACAGGAATTGATGTTTCTAAACATACAGGTAAAATTGACTTTCAAAAAGTAAAGGAGCAAAGTATAGAAAGCAGAGAATTAAAAGAAGTGGTTAGTTCCATTTTGGAACATACCACTCAACACGGTGCAAACCATTTTCCCGACATCAGGAAAATGGTAGTGAATGAAAAACGAACTATTAAGGAATTCTTACAAGTTGAAAAATAAAGATTTAGTTGCCGAGGATTTCTCGGTAAATGACAAAAAAATAATTACGCTAATGGAAAACAATCAACTCATATTTTACTCCACCCCACAAGGCAATGTAAAGGTGGAAGTGGTTTACCAAGGAGAAACTTTTGGTTAACACAAAAAGCACTGTCAGCTTTGTTTGCGGTGGCTGTTCCTGCAATAAGCAAACACCTCAAAAAACATTTTTTGAATCAAAAGAGTTGGATGAAAATTCAGTTGTTTCCAAAATGGAAACAACTGCTGCCGATGGCAAAAAATACCAAACTTCGTATTACCGATTAGAAGCAATTTTAGCAGTTGGCTACCGTGTAAACAGCAGCGAAGCCACACAGTTTCGTATTTGGGCAACAAGCACATTGAAAGAATTTATCACCAAAGGTTTTGTGTTGGATGATGAACGATTGAAGCAAGGCAAAATTTCGGCAAAGATTATTTTGATGAATTGCTTGAACGCATTCGTGAAATCCGTGCAAGCGAAAGACGATTTTATCAGAAGATTACCGACCTGTATGCTTTGAGTGTTGATTACACCAAAGAAGCACCCACCACACAAGATTTTTTTGCATCGGTTCAAAACAAATTGCATTGGGCAATTACAGGAAAAACAGCAGCCGAAATAATTTACACCGAAGCCGATGCAAAGAAAATTTACATGGGATTGAAAACATGGAAACAAGCCCCTTCAGGAAAAAAATATTGAAAAGTGATGTCTCGGTTGCAAAAAAATTATTTGAATGAAGCTCACATTGAAGAACTCAACAAAATAGTTTCCGCCTATCTTGATTTGGCAGAGGTAAATGCCAAACGCAGCCAACTGATGTATATGAAAGATTGGAGTAAGTTTTTAACAAACTTTTTGCAACTCTCTAATTACCCGATTCTGAAAGACAAAGGAAAAGTAACCATGCTGGAAGCCAAGCTAAAAGCCGAAGGTGAATATGAAAAATACAGAGTGATACAAGACCGTGAATACGAAAGCGATTTTGATAAAGCGGTAAAAAAATTGAAAGACAATAAATGAGTTGGGAATATTCAGAAGATAATTTAGTAGAACAAACCGCCATTGATTTGTTTCATGACCGCCTTGGTTGGGACACTGCTATTGCCTACAACAAAGAAACATTTGGTGAAGGCAGTTCATTAGGCAGAGGAAGCAAAAAGGAAATTATTCTGAAAAGAAATTTCTTACAGAAACTAAAACAATTCAATCCCAACTTACCCGAACAGGTATACACACAAGCTTATGAGAAACTGTAAGTGTACAGCAGCACAAAAACTTTAGGCGAATCAAATCTTGACAAATTTTGACCACTTGTCCACTGAACAGATTTCAATTTCACTAAATAGAGTTTGCAAACAAAAGCTTCAAAAAAACATACAACATTTTCAGCATCGATATTGCAATCTAAACTTGATATTTCTTTTTGATGCCGGCAGTGCTCTGGTATGTGATGTGTATTTATTTTTTTTACTAAGGTATGTCAATGGTGTCGTTGCAATTTTTTTTACCCTCATGCTGTTTGTGTGTAGCTATGGGCAAACTTTAGGTTACATTCTTACAACCATTCTATACCCGGGTATTGCAAATTTTTTATTTTCCCTGCTATTTAAAGTTGTTTAAAATCCTTTGCTTGTCTTCATTCTCTTTATCGTTCTTGTGATAGAGTTCTATAAAAACTATTTTCGCTTCACTCTCAAAATAGGCGTATATCAAACGTATTCCTGAATTCACACCTTGTCCTTTTAATGCTTTACAGGCAATCTTTTTCACTTTGATTACACAAGTTTCTAATCCCAAATTGTCAATGCGAAAACTGAACGGTGGTCTTGCTTCGGGTGCTGCAGTCAACACTTGTTTCACTACACCCAAATCATCGTTCAATGTTCTGTATTTTTTCAAAAGGATTTTCAAGTCCCTTTTAAATTCGGTTAATTCTTCAAAAGTCATTGTTCTTCAATTTCGTCTCCATAGTTCCTTACCGAGAAAGGAGCATCTCTGTAAAAAGCTAATTCGTAATTTATCTCTTCTCCTTCTTTTGAGGCAATCCAGGGCATATCTTTATGAGAATAACTACTAATAGCAGATGCAGACCAGTCACTCATTTGTTCAATCACTTTATCAATCATTTCCTTTTCGCTTGCTTTCAACTCTGTCAAATCAGCTTTCACAAGAGGAATGTAACGAGTTTGCATCTTGTCATAGTACTCCGTTTTAATTCTTTGCATCAATCCCTTTTCCATCATCTGACCAATAATGGTGTCTATCTTTTGCGGAACAGGACCATATGGCAACTTGCGATATTTTGCACCAGTCAAATGTTCTTCATACAATTCGTAGTAGTTGAAATCAGAAAAGTAAAGCAGTTTGTAAAGCACCGTTTCGCCAACATTGGGTTTACCTGCACATCTTTCTAAAATGTAGAGCAACACATTTTTAAACTTGTTGACTTGCAGAGTTGGAACAGAAATTCGTTCATTTGTTTTCTTTGACTTTGCTTCGGCTTTACCTTCTAAATCCTGGCTCATAGTAAAGTTTTTAGACATGAAATCATCCATTGAAAAACCCAGGACCAAAGACAACCTTTGCAATTCAAGCACATCAACACTTCTGTTCCCTAACTCAATTTGAGCCAAAGACGGCCTGGAAATTTTGACACTTTTCGCTAAATTTTCCTGTGACAACCCTTTCATTTTACGAAGATCAGTTACCCTCTGACCAATTTGTTTCTGTGAGAGTTTTGTGTTCATATCAATTTATTTATTTCAATTCAACAGCGCAAAGATAAACACTGTTTCAATTCAAAACAAATATTTGTTCCTATTTCAAACAATAAGATTTGAACTTTTTGATGCTTTAGTGCAGGAAAAACGCATTCACAAAAAACAAATTCTTTAATAAGCTGCAAGCCAACGCCACAAGTCAATTTTATAAGAGCGGTTTTTTGTTCCCAAACAAAATACACCATTCCTTTTTTTACAAAGTTATTTTTCCCACCGTACGGGTTCAAATAGAAAAAAAAAGAGCTTTAAATATAAATCGCTTCGTTGCATCAATGTTGAAACTACTAACCGTGGTGCTTCGGTCGAATGACAAAGCAGCTACTAACTGACAAAACTTGGTGTCGTGAAATACACAACGGGATTGCACTGCCTGCCCCGGCCTTAGCATTTATTGAGGCTGCATCGAGTATTCCCGAAATGTAAGCAAGTGATGTGCAGAAATTTTGCTATTGCGTTAGCGGATCGTTGACGGGGGCGTAACTATGGCTGTATGCGATTTGTGGCGACTTTAGCTATTCAAATTTCAAGATAACTATTACTCTTTCAAATTTCAATTTCAATAAACCGAGCTTGCATACAAGTGCATCAAAAAAACGAACCACATTTTCACCATCGATGTTGCAATCTAAACGTGATATTTCCATTTAATGCCGGCAGTGCTCTGGTATGTGATGTGTATTTATTTTTTTTAAAGATACGTTTATAGTGTCGTTGTAATTTTTATTTTTACCGCATGCTGTTAATGTGTACCTGTTGAGGAAGTGGTTTTTTCATGGGCTGACGTTATATGCAAGGCTAAAAATAAAAACAATTAATATGAATCAAATTAAAATTAAACATGGAATTTTATTTGTCCTTATGAGTATTTCTGCTTTGGTGAAGGGTCAAAATACCGGTTGGAATAATATTGGTGGAAATTGGGGAAAAAACGGTTATGTTGATGTTGCCGGACCAACAACAGACAGTGTACTATGGGAAACTACATCATCAGGATTTTTTGGTACCCCTATATATATTGAAGGGAACTATCTGGTGACTATGCGGTTTCAAAGTCTCACCTATGCCCCTGTAGAATGTTTCGATTTAATCACGGGGAATTTGTTATGGAGTGTTGATGTTACTGATTCTGCAGGACGGTCACTTCCTGTGGGTCTTCGCGACAACAGAGTTTTTGTAATGAGGTATACAGAAAGCAATAATGATTCACTTTTTGCACTTAATGTATCTGACGGTTCGCATATTTGGACATCAAATGTAAATGTCGCTGCTTATATAACCGAATCAGGAGTTTTTGATTCAATTGGCAACTTTTATATTATGGGGAATTTTAAAACCTATAAAATAGACCCTTCAAATGGTCAAATGGTTTGGCAAACTTCAACAGTACCTATGGCCTCAGGTAGCGGAGAAATGGCCATCAGTCAGGGTAATAATACCGGATATACATTGGAGCAAATTGGCGGTATTTCGTATGTATGGGCAATTGATTTGTTAAACGGCCAAAAGAAGTATTCCCATATTGTAACCGAATTACAACCTGGAGGGAATTTGCCACAATCAGCTTTAATGGTCGGAAAAAACGGTGCAATCTATGTTCAGCTGACGGAAGATAATGTAGCAGCGCTGTCAGATAATGGCACCCAATTAAATTTATTGTGGCAAACCAAAATCTATGGTAATTGTTCCTTCAGTACGATGTGTGTTGGATCGGACAGCTCAGTCTATGCTCCGTCAAATGGAAAAATCGTCCGTTTAAATCCACTGACTGGTGTTGTTAACGATTCATCTGTTTCCATTACCCAGGGAGGTTTTTATTCACCAAGGATTTCATCTACTAACAACAATATTATCTATGCAACGAATGGAGAAAATGGCGTGTATGCTTTTGACCTCTCCTTAAATTTGTTGTGGTCTGATGTTTTAAATTTCACAAATACTTCCGGTGTTTGCTTTGCGGCAAATGGTCTTGCTGCTGTTTCCGGAAGTAACAAAATCAGAGTTTATACGCCAACAATGGCAACCGGAACTTATGAAATAAATGATGTTTTTGCGAGGGTTTATCCAAATCCTACATCTTCTTATTTTGTGCTGGATGTTGGCAATGAAATCTTCGGAAGTGCTTTTAAGTTGATAGATATTAAAGGCAGCGAAATTAAAACTGGAATTGTATCTAAAAATACAATTATTCAATTGGACGGATTCCCTCAAGGTTTATATTTCCTGATGATTGATGGGGTTAATCAACCTTTCAAAATAATTAAACATTAGCCCATCCCATAACAGCACCTACAAGAAATTGGCGTTTCAGTGGTTAAATGAAGCCTTGTCCTTTGTATCATGTTCAGCGGTGGCAGACAGTTTTCGTCTCCGAAATCGCCAACTTCTTGTAGCTGCAAAACATTATTAAATAGACAGAAAAATGAAATACAAACCAAACCTTCAATAATTAAATGATAATATCAATTACTAAAATAGAGTTGAAGTCATATTCTAAATTAGTTGCCTTTTTTAAGTTTAACGCACAAATTATTAGTGAGTTGAAACAATCAAATTGCAAAAAGTATAAAGTAACCAACAACTGGAATTTGAAGCACTGGTATACAATGACTCTATGGTTTAGTGAAGAAGAAATCAATGCGTTTTATCGACATGGAACACATTTAGAAGCGATGAAACAATCTAAGTTATTCTCTTCTAAAATTCAATCCAAACGAATAAATAGGGGGGAGTTAATAAGTTGGAATGAAGCAAAAATGTTATTTGACATTAAATAAACACATAAGTTGGAATTACATAACGGCATAAATACTTATCACGCCAAGACACGAAAAGATTGGCGAAAATGGTTGGAAAAAAATAGCCAAACAGAAAAATCTGTTTGGCTCATCATTTACAAAAAAGAGAGAGACATCCCGAGCATTTATTACCCAGAAGCGGTGGACGAAGCATTGTGTTTTGGTTGGATAGACAGCAAACCAAACAAAAGGGATGAGAGTAGTTATTATCAATTCTTTGCGAAGAGAAACCCTAAAAGCAATTGGAGTAAGTTTAACAAAGAGAAAGTTGCAAAACTGATTGAACAAGGACTTATGCAATCCGCAGGTTTTGAAATGATAGAAATTGCCAAAAAAAATGGGACTTGGACAGCATTGGATGATGTAGAGAATATTACCGTTCCAGACGACTTACAAGCACAATTCTCAAAAAACAAAATTGCATTTGCAAATTGGGTGAAATTTCCACGTTCATCAAAACGGGGAATACTTGAATGGATACTCAACGCTAAGAAAGACGATACAAGACAAAAACGAATTGAAGAAACAGTGCGTCTTGCAACAGACAACATAAAAGCAAATCATTCCAGACAATGAGAAAAGAAGGGCAAACGCATAACAGCACCTACAAGAAATTGGCGGTTCAGTGGTTAAATGAAGATTTGTGCTTCGTAGCAAGTGCGGTGCTAACAGACAGTTTTGTGCTTCGAAATCGCCAACTTCTTGTAGCTGCCAACCGTGCGTCAAGATGTGAAAAAACCCACTTTTGAAAATTTTGGCGATCGAAGCGATTTCATAACTATGACCATATACGATTTATGCCAATTGTAGATTAAAATACCACGACAACAAGAACTCTTTTCAAATTTCAATTTTACTAAATCGCGCTTGCTTACAAATGCATCAATAAAGCGTACAACATTTTCAACATCGATGTTGCAATCTAAACTTGATATTTTCATTTGATACCGGCAGCCTTCTGCTATGTAATGTGTATTTATTTATTTTTGAAGGTCCGTCAGCAGTGTCGTTGCAATTTTTATTTTTACCACATGTTGTTAACGTGCAGCTGTGGGCAAGTTGGTTATTTCACAGGCTGACGTTAGGTGCAAGCGTAAGACGACCACGAATCGAATAACAAAACTAACAATCCATAAAAAGTATACAACAATCGTGAATTTGTATTAACTAACAACGACTCATTAGCCTGACATTTGCATTATAAATTCAAGAAAAATGAGTAATAAAACAAAAACAAACTTCTTTCAGCGTTTGCTCGGCATCGCCCCTACTATAGAGAAGGACGGTAGAGGATACATCCCATCTCCGCTCGGCCTTTTTCTTGGTGTAGATAAAAAAAGTGGCTATAAGCACACAGACTTCGGAGGTAAGAAGTACACAGGAAATAAAAAAATATTAGTCCTTTGTACAGAAGAACGTTACCTTGAAATGGCTAATGGTGTTTTGTTCTCCACAGGGCAAAATGTACAGGAGACAACAGTACCTCTGATGCACTTGGTAAATGCAGGGTTTAACTTTGATGTGGTTACACCAACTGGTAAGCCTGCAATTCTTGAACAGTGGTCGGTGCCCAAAAAAGATATTGCAGTAATTACATTTCTTGCAAATAATCAATCCAAGTTTGACCGTCCGTTATCACTTTCGGAAATGATTGCGAATGGTAAGCTCAACGAAGATTCTGATTATGTTGCTTTGTTTCTACCTGGCGGGCATGGTGCCATGGTTGGCTTGCCAGAAGATAAAAATGTAGGCACTTTGATTCGTTGGGTAAAAGATACTGACCGATACCTTGTTGCCGTTTGCCACGGGCCTGCCGCCCTTATGGCGACCGTTCAAAATGGAGATGGCCCGCATCCATATAGTGGATACAAACTGGCCGCTTTTCCAGATAAATTTGATAAGCAATCTCCCATGCTTGGTTATTTACCGGGCATGCTTCCTTGGTTCCAATGTGAAAAACTTGAAGAACAAGGTATGAAAGTCATTAATGACGGTGTTAAAGGAGACACTTATATTGATCGCAGACTTTTTAGTGGAGATAGTCCAAAGGCCTGCGACCAATTAGGAAAAATGATTTCTGAAGAATTACTTAAAAAATTCGCTAGCAATTAAATATTTTATTAAGCCACCAATTAAGTAATAATACTATTCAAAATAATGAGCAAGAAAATAATTTTAATCACGGGTGCAAGTTCAGGAATGGGCAAAGAAACTGCAAAAGAACTCATTCAGCAAGGACATACAGTTTACACTGTTGCAAGACGAATTGACCAAATGCAAGACCTCAAAACATTAGGTGGGCATCCTATTCAAATGGATGTTACAAACGCAAGTGACATTCAAAATGCAGTGGACACGATCATTAAGCAAGAAGGGAAAATCGATGTTCTTTGGAACAATGCAGGATATGGTTTGTATGGTGCTGTTGAAGACGTACCAATCCAAGAAGCCAGACAACAATTTGAAGTAAATTTGTTTGGATTAGCGGCAATTACACAAATAGTCGTTCCATACATGCGTAAAGCAAAAATGGGAACAATTATTAACACTTCTTCCATGGGCGGAAAAATGTACACACCAATGGGTGCTTGGTATCATGCCAGCAAACATGCAGTTGAAGGTTTTAGCGATTGTTTGAGATTAGAAATTAAACAATTTAATATAAATGTAGTTATTTTAGAGCCGGGAATCATTAGAACCGAGTTTGCTGATGTTATGTTAAACCAGTTAAGTAAATTTTCATCAAAAGGAGCTTATGCTACAATCACAAACAAACTAGTAGCTGCGACTAAAAAATTGTTTGATAGCGGAAAGGGTTCAAAACCTATTGTAATTTCCAACACTGTGAGTAAAATTATAAATGAACGAAAACCAAAAACAAGATATAGAGTTGGGCTATATGCAAAACCAATGGTTTGGATGAGAATTTATTTAGGGGATAGATTATTTGATAAAATTGTAATGAGCCAAGTATAAAATGAAACCAATTATTCAATTACATAGCATATCCGAAATCAACCACTTTGTGCAAAACAAAACTAATCACCCATTGGTTGCAGTGGTTGATTTTAGTAAAGTAGATGAATACGTAGAAGAAGGTACAAGGATTAGTACTGATTTCTATTCCATTATGTTTAAAAACTATTGCGCCAATAAAATACGGTATGGAAGACAATCTTATGATTTTCAGGATGGAAGTTTGGTTTGCATTGCGCCAAAGCAAGTGGTTACAATGGACAGTGAGATTGAGAAGAGAGACGATATGATGGGTTGGGGTTTGTTCTTTCATCCAGATTTACTTCGTGGTACATCGTTAGGTGAAAAAATGAATGAATACACTTTTTTTTCATACGAAACTGCTGAGGCCTTGCATTTATCTGAAAAAGAAAAACAAACTTTATATGACTGTGTGCAAAAAATTGCAACGGAATTACAAGAAAATATTGACAATCACAGCCAAACCCTTATAGTTTCAAATATTGAATTACTTCTCAATTATTGTTCACGCTACTACGGCAGACAATTTATTACTAGAAAAAGTAGTAATTCAAACACAATTGCGCAGGTAGAGAAATTATTAAAATCCTACTTCAAATCGGAACAGTTGAAAGAAACTGGTTTGCCGACAGTAAAATATTTAGCTGACAACATACATTTATCTGCCAGTTATTTAAGTGACCTGCTCAAAAAGGAAACAGGAATGAATGCACAAGACCATATTCATTACTACCTTATTGAAGAAGCCAAAAATATTTTGATAAACTCCGACAACAGTGTTGGAGAAATTGCTTATTCATTAGGATTTGAGTACCCTCAATATTTCAGCAAACTTTTTAAACAAAAGACAGGGAAGACTCCAATTGAATACAGAAACCTAAATTGACAGAAACGCCAGCACGTAACATTTAGCCGTATAGACGAAAGCCCCCCCGGCATCGCAGCAAACGAGGGGCTTTTGTCTATTAGGCCTGCCCCGTATACTCTAACGGGGTGTTCAGCGACACCGGCATGGGGTGTCGTCATAATTGAGTGGCTTTGCTGGGGGGGCGTGCTAAATTGCTTAGGTGTAATAGTAAAGCAATTTTTGTTTTTGCGATTGTTTAACTATGAGTGTATACGTCAGTTTGCAATTACTTTTAACACAAATTATACCATTAGCTTTTATAAAACAGTTGCTTTTCTTACCTTACCCCAACCCTCTCCAAAGGAGAGGGAGAAATCGCGTTAGCCTGTTGTATAATAGCTAATGGTATTATGCAAGTGAAATTATCAATTACATAACGATTAACTCAATTAATACAGATAGCTCGGCTTTTAGATCAACTTCTACTGCATAATTTGGGTTTAACTTTGAACAATCTATTGTTGTTTAATTGCGAATTGTTTAAACGTTTGTAGTGTTAGTACTTTCCTTTCATTTGTAATGGCATGGTTTGACCTTTTGTCGAAAAAAATGTTTATTGAAAATTAGAATTTTATTTATGTTTGCCCACGACTTTTCTACTTAAGGCCTTAACGTTGATTCAACAAACTTTTATTCGTAAAATTTAACTTAAAGTAGAAAATTTTCTATTGACAAATTTCGATACATAACATTAAATAAAATTACTGAATTCATCAAACGTAAATTTAATTAAACTGTACATAATATCTATTAATCAATTTTAAAATGAATCAAACTAACACTGTTAACTCTGGGGTCGATGCCGAAACGATGACTCACTCCAATTCATCCGGTTCAAGAAAAATTTCTGATCTGTTTGGTGAAAACATCTTCAATATGCGAACGCTTAAAGCTTATGTTTCCGATGAAGTATATCAGAAAATGAGGGGAGTAACGCTGCAGCAAAAACCAATAGAAGCATCTACTGTTGAGCAAATGGCCGAGGCAATGATAAAATGGGCAATGGAAAAAGGGGTTACTCATTTTTCACATTGGTTTCAACCTCTTACCGATTCCCCTGCCGAAAAACATGATGCATTTTATAAACCTACCATCAACCCAGAGATAAAGGGCATTGAAAGCCTTACTGCGGGCGAATTGGTAAAGCGCGAAACTGATGGCTCCAGTTTTCCTTCAGGAGGATTAAGGGCAACACATTCAGCAAGAGCATACACCATTTGGGATCCGTCATCACCGGCATTTATTTTGGAAACAAAATTAGGAAAGACACTTTATGTTCCGGCAGTATTTATTTCATTTACCGGTGAAGCGCTGGACTACAAAACGCCTTTATTAAAATCAAATCATGCTTTGAACAAGGCGGCCACTGAAGTCTGCAAATATTTTGACGAAAGCATAGGTCACGTTTTTTCAACCCTGGGTTGGGAACAAGAATACTTCCTTGTTGATGAGCGGTTTTACAATGCGCGTCCCGATCTTTTGCTAACCGGCAGAACAATTTTTGGAGGAAAACCGGCCAAAGGCCAACAGCTAGATGATCATTATTTTGCTGCCATACCTGAGCGTGTGGAAGAATTTATGAAGGATTTTGAATTTGAAAGTCTAAAACTTGGAATACCAATTCTTACAAGACATAATGAAGTAGCTCCCGGGCAATATGAGTGCGCACCCATGTTTGAAGAATCAAATGTTGCAGTAGACCACAATCAACTAATTCGTGTGATAATGGAAAAGACTGCGGTGAAACATAAATTCAGAATCCTATTCAACGAGAAGCCTTTTGCCGGCCTTAACGGAAGCGGAAAACATTGCAATTGGTCCATGTCAACAAGCACAGGAAAAAATATTCTTTCTCCGGGCAATTCTCCAGGCTCCAATTTGCTTTTCCTTACATTTTTTATCAATATCATTAAAGCTATTCATGATAATGGTGATATACTTAGAGCAAGTATTGCCACTGCGGGTAACGATCATCGTCTTGGCGCCAATGAAGCGCCACCGGCAATTATCTCGGTATATACAGGATCCATATTGCAGCAGGTGCTTGATAATTTCTGGACTGATGGGTTAGCCGCTCAAATGGAAGACAAAGCAGAGATGATGGATCTTGGTCTAACCAAAATTCCTCATATAACCAAAGACCAAACAGATAGAAACAGAACATCTCCATTCCCATTTACCGACAATCGTTTTGAATTTCGTGCTGTGGGTGCCTCTGCGCATTGTGGGGCTCCTATCACGGTGTTAAATACAATAATTGCAGATCAACTGGTAATTTTCAAATCGGAAGTAGACAAACTCAGTTTAAATAATACCGACCAAAAAGCCAATATTATAAAAGTGTTGCAGAGTTACAAAGATGCTGTTAACCGCATCGTTTTTAATGGTAATGGGTATTCTAAAGAATGGGAAGAAGAAGCAAAGAAACGCGGACTAAGTAATAATAAAAATACACCCTCAGCTTTAAAATCTTTGTTGACCGAAAAGTCAATTCAGGTCTTTAAACGTCAACAGGTTTTTAGTTCAAAAGAATTGGAAAGCAGATGCGATGTTTTACTCGAGAACTACACAAACAAAGTTGATATTGAAGCCAATCTCTTCCTCGAAATGAGCCACAGCTTTATTCTTCCTGCAGCATATAAAACCATCAACAGGATGAGTGAAGTTCACAATAACATGAAAAGCATGGGATTAGAAGCTCAGGCAAAACACCTGGTAGATAAAATGGTTTCTCCAATAGCCTATTTGGCCGAAAAGGTAAGTAAAGACCTTGTTGGACTAAAGCATGAATTAATGGAAGCCAGGGCTATGGAAGATGCATTTGAAAAAGCCTCAACTTATGCCAACAAAGTTATTCCATACTTCGAGAAGATACGGGCAAATGTTGATATGCTTGAAGGAGTAGTTGATAACGAACATTGGACGCTACCAAAATACCGCGAATTGCTCTTTATAAGGTAATTATGTTTTTTCAATGCCATAAAAAGAAACTATGACCAAGTTCAAGAAATCAGGATTAATTTTTTTAATAATTTTTCACCCCTTTTTATTATTTGCAGGGAATGAAATTAATAGTGGCGATACAGCATGGATGTTGGTTGCTACAGCACTTGTGATGTTGATGACACCTGCCGGGCTTGCCTTGTTTTATGGAGGGCTCACACGTACCCGTAGCGTCTTAAATACTATTGGAATGAGCTATGTGGCCTTCTGTTCGGCAACTATCGTTTGGATTACAGTGGGTTATAGTATGGTTTTCGGCAGTAAGGATTCTATTATAGGTAGTTTTAGCAATATTTTACTTAAAGAAATTAGTGTTAATGATGTGTCGAACACTATACCAACATTGCTGTTTGTTGCCTTTCAGGGAACATTTGCTGCAATTACTATTGCTATTGTGAGCGGATCAATCATTGAACGAATTAAATTCTCGACATGGATTATTTTCACATTTCTTTGGACTGGTTTAGTATATTGTCCTGTTGCTCACTGGATTTGGGGAGGTGGCTTTTTGAGTGGCCACGGTGAGCTCGATTTTGCCGGAGGAACCGTAATTCATATCAATGCCGGTGTGGCCGGACTGGTGCTCTTATTTATGCTTGGAAAAAGAAGGGATTTTGTTTCTGAAAAAGCTAAGCCATCATCACTAAAACTAACCATACTTGGCTCGGCACTTTTGTGGTTTGGTTGGTTTGGATTTAATGCCGGCAGCCAACTTGCAGCTGATGCCATTGCAGCAAATGCGTTTTTGGTGACCAATGTTGCGGCTTGTATTGGAGGCATGTCGTGGCTGTTGATTGAGTGGGTCGATTCGCGTAAGCACTCTATTATAGGCATTGCTTCAGGTGTTATTGCCGGGTTGGTAGGCATAACTCCTGCTGCCGGGTTTGTTGATGTGGCGGGCGCGGCTGCCATTGGCTTAGGTTCGGGGTTGGTAGGTTATTTCTGCGTGGTTAAGCTAAAAAAACTTATCAGATATGATGATACGCTTGATGCTTTTGGTTTGCATGGAATGGTTGGAATATTTGGTGCAATAGCTACAGGTGTATTTGCAAATCCTGCGGTAAACAAAGCTGCAGGACTTCTTTATGGAAATCCTTCTCAGGTATGGACGCAATTGGTAGCCGTATTGGTAACAGTTGCTTATTCGGCTATAGCCACCTTCATTGTATTTAAAATATGTGCGTTCATTACTGGTGGTGCAAGAGTATCAGAGCGAGAAGAGGATCAGGGTATGGATGCTGCACTTCATGGTGAGCGAGCCTTTGAATTGAACGATTAAACTTATTTATTATGTCTTTAAAACGATTATTGTTACTTACCGACTATACTTTAGCATCCAATTTGGCTGCATGTCATTGCTATCAGATCGCCTCACTTTGCAAAGCAGAAGTAATCTCCTTACATGGAATTAACAGCACCGAAGATAGCGAATGGGCCGAAAAAAAGAGTGTTGAACAGATAACAAATATTGCAAACTTCGATAAAAACATTTCATTCAAGCCAGTAGTTTCAACCCTCAATTTGATTCAAGGACTCAAAGACTGGTTAAAAAATAAAAGTGTGGATCTAACCTTCATGGCAACACATGGTAAAAAGGATCTGCAGTTTATAACCGGGAGCAATGCGCTCAAACTTATTTTTAATGCCGAAACGCCCACAGTAGTTGTGCAGCACAACACCCCTTTGCGCCCTTACAAAAATATTTTACTTCCCATTTTCAGCCATGAGGCAGAATTGCAAGCTCCTTTGTCTACTCTGCAAGCTATTATAAGTTTGTTTGGTTCGAAACTTACAATAATAATTCCTGCTACGAAAGATGACCACGAGGAAAAGGAAATGCAGAAAAAAGTGGACACCATAAAAAATGTATTGAAAATTGATAACGCCCACCTGGAGTTGAGAAGAACAGACCAACCCACTAAGAAGTTTGGCAAGGAGTTATTATCGGTGGCAAGCCATGAAAAGTTTGATCTCATAGCATTGATGATAGATACAAAACATCATCGCAAAGAGGCTGAGAAAAGAAAAAAAATTTTCCAGGAACTTATTACCAATGAAAATGGAATACCGGTTTTGTGTATTTAAAAAATAACAAAATATTATTTGGTCTTGCATTTGGGTTTCGATCCATTTTTTTTCTGGTATTATTTTGCCTCTTGCCAATACTTACCAGCTTTCATTTTTTCGATATTTAATCTGGCCGCAGACAATTGGATGTGTGACTGGAACAAACAAAAACTAAAAAGGAAACAACCCTGAAAATGAGTTGAGTGTTATTGGTGAAATCAAAAAATCAACTCTTCATTAAAAATATTTTAAGAATAAATTTTGTGAATTGAAAAATCATTTCTACTTTTGTTGCGTATTTAACAATTGCGGATGATTATGACAAAAATTGATAAGTCTTACGGTCGAATATTAGGAGTAGCATATACATATGTGTTCAGGCAATTGGCTATGCATATGAAAGAGAAAAATCTTCCTATTACGCCAGACCAATTCCGTGTACTTACTCATTTATGGCAGAATGACGGATGTTCGCAACAGGAATTAGCAGCAGGTACCCTTCGCGACAGAGCAAATGTTACACGCATCATTGACATTTTGGAGAGGGAGGGCATAGTAGAAAGAGCAGACCATGAAAACGACCGGAGAATTTTTAAAATTCAGCTTACAAAAAAAGGGAAAAGCATTGAAGAGGAAGCCATGGCATGCGGTCAGGCTGCTATCAATGATGCACTAAAAGGCATCAGTAAAAGTGACCTCGAGGTTTGTATGAAGGTGCTGAATAAAACCATTGAAAATTTAGCAAATAAAAATTGTAAAAAATAGATAATCAATTCTTGAGAAATTTAAATTAATACATCAATAATCTAATTAAAAACTAAAATTATGTTTAAAAACAAAGTAATCGTAATTGCCGGTGCTACCGGTACAGTAGGTTCAGGTATTGTAAGAGCATTCCTAAATGAAGGAGCACAAGTGGTAGGGATTTCCCGAAATGCTCAGAATTTGGACGAGCTAAAAAAAACAATATCACTAAAACCCGATGAACCATTTTATGCAGTGGTTGGTGATTTTACAAATGATGCAGAAGCTGCAAAAACAAAACAAGATGTCTCTGCTATTTTGAAAGGAAAATCTATTGACCACATTGTTTCATCAGTAGGATTCGTAACCTATGCTACGGCTCCTACCAAAACAGACTCTCAGATGGTGAGAGATGCATTCGACAACGGCTTTTTTAATACCGTTTTAATGGCAAAATATTTTCTTCCTGAATTAAAAAATCAGGAGGGCTCTTCTTACACTATGATTAGTGGTGGACTTGCACATGGCTTGCCTGGTTTTATTCCGAATGCAGAAAACCTGTGGTTGGCTACTGCAAAAATGCTGCTGTAAATAGTTTAACCTATGGTTTAAACGCAGAAACAATAAATGACAAAGTTAGAGTGAATACTATATGCATTCACTTTGGTATTGCTCCAATTGGCGGAACAACAAACAAAATGGGTATGCAAGCTGACCAGGATACACTTGCCCTTGCTCCTGCATTTCTTGAAGTTGCAAAGGGAGCTGTAAAAGGTGAAGTGATATGTCTTGATACATGGGACGATGTAAATAAATCCAGATAAAATAAAAATCAAAATTTAATTCAAAATCAAATCAAAATGACAAATAAATTAAACTTCAAACAAGTAATGATGGCTGGTCTAACAGCATCTGCCGTTTCAACAATTATCAATGCTATTCTGTTCTTTATTTCTAAAAAAATGGGATGGATAACGGATGATATTTTTGTTCAACCCAATCAACCATTAACAATTGCTCCAGTAATAATGGCCAGTATTGTTCCCACTCTGGTTGCTTCAACTGTATTTTTCTTAATTGAGAAATATACTCAAAATGGGTTCAGAATTTTCAGTATTCTTTCTATTATACTAATGCTTTTATCATTAGGCGGCCCTTTCAAAGGAATACCTAATGTAACAACGACATACGCTTTGGTGCTTTCAACAATGCATTGCGTAGTTCCACTTGTGCTTTTGTATTTCATTAACAGAAGCAAAAAAAGTAATGTCTGATTTAATTATTACTTCTTAATTATTCGATAAATGAAATTGATTTTAAGAAACAATGTTGACAGAATTCATAAGCAGGATGCATGGAAAAAAAGTGCTTACGCTTTTGTTCCTTATCAAACCAACTTTGGTGAGTTGTGTGGTTTTGCTGATGATGTAGTTGAAGCCGGACAAGGTTTTGGAATGCATCCGCATCAAAACATGGAGATAAGTACCATTGTTATTTCAGGCTCACAAGCCCATAAAGATAATACTGGCAGCGAAGGTATTATCAATGAAAATTGCGTTCAAACAATGAGTGCCGGAACGGGCATTATGCATAGTGAATTTAATGCATCTAAAACAGCATCATTTCACAGTTTTCAAATTTGGGTATATCCAAAAACAATGGATGTAAAACCACGACACGGAAAATTTAGCTATCAAGCTGAAGACAAACTCAACAAAGTACTTCTTGCACTTTCGCCTGATGGCAGAAATGAAACTGCACCAATCAATCAGGATGCATTCTTTAGTGTTTCAAAATTGGATAAAGGAAATTCCGTTACATATAAAATGAATTTGAAAAACAATGGCGTTTATGTTCATTGTGCAACGGGTTCAATTGAAATTGATAATAGGAATCTTGAGACGGGTGATGCAATTGGAATATATGATGCAGATAGTTTTTTAATAAAGTCTCTTGAAGATGCAGAATTAATTTTTGTAGAAGTCCCTATGCAACGTGGAATAAAATTATAGTTTATGAGAAGGGCCCTAATCATTATTTTACTTTCAATTAGCATCAACGCAGATGCACAAAACAAAAATAGCATGACACTAATAAGAGAATTTTTTGCACCTCAGGAAAACGCACCTGTAATGGTTTTGTTTGGTGGTAATCCTGAAAGAATGAATGAAGTTGTTTCCATGATTAGAGATAGCCTTAAAACAGCAACTGCTATTGGTAACTTTAGTGAAGAAGAAGGATTGAAAAAACTAAGCACATTAAAAAAAGTTGATTTGGTTTTAATTAGGCAGATATTCAGAAGAACAGAGAATCAGAATCAGAGTTTACCTGAAGGAACATTTTCCAGGGGTTGCAACTACCGAACCTGGATATCTCTATCCTTATGATAATGCAGAAATCTTAAAAGATATCAGCCTCAAACTAAACCTTTAGTAAGGTGTGAGCAGTAGGCGTAAGATATTGTTCACAAACCTTATCTGCATTTTAAAAACGAATAAACAAATAGATTAAACACAAGACTATGTGGATAACCATAATTATTCTATTCACGCTGCTAATTGTATTGAGCAGGGCAAGCTTTGAAATCCGAGACGAAATCGAAATCAATGCCTCTATAGACAAAGTATGGAGTGAGATCATTGACTTTAAAAGCTATAAGAACTGGAATACCCAATTGACTTTTTTAGGTGGTGAAGTAAAACCTGGGGGGAAATTGCACCTGAAGCTTTCCACAGATGGAGCAGCCCCTTACGAATTCAAACCTGCTATTTCACATTGGGAGGAGCGAAAACAGTTCGCATGGATTGCCATAACCGGTATACCAAGGGTTTTTGATGGAGAGCATTTTTTTGAACTCCGGGATTTAGGAAATGAAAGAACCTTGCTTGTCAACAGAGAAGAGTACAGAGGTATTTTGTCATTGATCTTTAAAGAACTGCCCATGATGAAGAACGCACCCAGCGGTTTTAAAAAAATGAATCTGGAATTTAAAAGTTATGTGGAAAATAATGGATAAGATACTTGACTTCAAGGATAGCTCTATTCTCAAGGTTGTTTAGTAAATGGCATATAGTATAAACTCAAAATCTTAAGACTCAATTGATGCAAAAACAAGTAAAAAGAATAACCAGGCAAATCATGAAACCAAACCCAATGGGTTTTACATCGGTTGACATGTTTCATAACGAATTTGATTTTGAACCGTTTTTGGTTTTTACAGAGTTTCATATGGACAAAGCAATTTTTGGACCCCACCCTCACGCAGGTGTATCTGTTATGACCTATATGATGCCTGATAGCAAAGGTTCATTTCTTAATCGAGACAGTCGAGGTGATAATAGTATTATTGAACCGGGTGGAATACACGTTACGCAAGCAGGTAGCGGTGTAAAGCACGATGAAGTACCAACCACTGATGGAATTGATTGTCATGGCTTTCAAATATGGATCAACCATTCAGACAAAAACAGATTGGTAGAACCAAAAGCTTTTCATGCATTTTCAAAAGATGTTCCTGAATACAATAGAGACAATATAAAATTGAGAGTTATACAAGGCACATACCAAAACTTAACTTCGCCACTTGATTTGGTAACAAAAACCTCATTATTTGACATTACGTTACAACCAAATTCAAGTATTGAACTTGACACCAAAGAAATGGCGTTTATTTATTTAATGACAGGAGATATTACCATTGCCGACAGAGAGATTAGAGGAATATCCATGATAACATTTGAGAAAACAGGAGATAAAATAAAAGTTAATTCGACTAGCCAAACTTCAAATTTCCTATTTGCATCAGGCACACCGCACAACGAACCCATTGTTCACGGAGGACCTTTTGTAATGACGACTCACGAGCAAATGACAGCAACACAACAAAGACTACAACGTGGCGATATGGGAATTTTGCATCCTCTTTAATTATGAATATGGAAGCACAAACGCCTGGCATTTAAACCTACAAAATAGCCCACCTCCTGGTAAAACAAACGAAGGATGATATGCATAGCAAGTGTTCAAGCCTCACTAGCTGCTATGGGTTTAGCATGAGCTTTAGTCGGTAGTGTAGGCTGGTGCATTTGTAACGGAGTGCGGTTTGGTTTTTAATGGGTGTAACAGTGGCTGTATACGATATAAACAATATTGCAATCGAACGATGGGCGGTCCTCGTTGTTGATGCTTGTTACCTCAAACTGTAACTTTGGCAAGTCGAGCTTGCTTTCAAAAGCATCGACAAAGCGAACGGGATTGTGGGCCGAAATACTACAATCCAGCAAAAATAATCTTACTGATGTCTATTGGCTTGTGCAATATAATGCATGTAAAATATTTCATTTCAAAAATACTTAACACCTGTTGTAATGTTTTTTATTTTTACCACATATTGATAATGTGCAGCTGTGTTGGTAATAATTTTTTTACAGTTTGAGGTTGGCGGTAAACCTTGCAAACTACATCGATATAAATAAACTGACAAGAAAGTAATTGAAATTGATTGATAAAATGGAATTGAAAGCAATAGAATTAAATTTAGATAAGACGAATAATATTTATAGTTCAGTTGACTGTCAAATGTTATTGAAATCCTATGAGGAATATTATCCAAAAATCGGCTATAACTTGCCTTGGGTTGGATATTTTGTTGTAAGACAAAATCAAATTGTTGGCTCTTGTGGTTTTACCGGACAACCAAAAGAAGGAAAAGTTGAAATAGCCTATTGGACATTCAAAGAATACGAAGGACAAGGAATTGCATCGTTTTCGTGTAAAGAACTTGTCTTAATTTCTCAACAATATGACCCAACGCTAATTATTACAGCGAAAACTGCACCTGTGCATAACGCTTCGACAAAAATATTAGAGAAAAACGGTTTTGTTTTTACAGAAATTGTTCAAGACGAAGAAATTGGTGACGCTTGGTTATGGACGCTTAAATAATAGAATAACAAAACCTAATTGACACAAAATGAACAGCAAAAGCCAAGAGCACCTTTCCGTTAAAAGCACATTTGCATTAGTCGGGGTTTCGTGCTGCGCAGACAATTTTGTAGCTCATGAAAGTTTAGTTTTTCAAATCAAGTTTTGTGGTAAAAGTCTCTCACTTCCGGTTGCTTAAAACTTTCTGAGTAGCAGGTAGTTCAAGAAAAAAACGCCCTGTGAGACAAGTTTCAAAAAGGTCCCAATCCGAGGAATTAAATACCTGTTCAAAATGAATTCGAAACTCATTATATTTGAATTATAACCCGGATGTTTGAGGTTAAAGGCAGCGAGGTTGCCTTTTATCCAAAAAAATAAATACTTTTGCTGCCCCAATTAAATTTTAACAATAAAAAAAATATGAAAAGAATAAACCTATTAGTTGTTTGCATACTGTTTATGCAAGCCGCCTTTGCACAATGGCAAGGCAACTTCCAAATGTCAGTGATTAACTCATCGCGACCAGAACCCGTAGTAATTGACTTTACTATTAAGGATACCATTTCGCTTATGGTAATTAAAAACGAAAGGATGGCACCCTTTAAGACCATTACTGACAGGGGTAACAATACGAGTACAATGCTAATAGAGCAGGGGGGAACCAATATGGCCATCCGCAGAAAGATAAATAATCATCCTGCTAGCGCAGCCCAAAATGAAAGCAATGTAAAGGTTATAGCAACCGAAGAAGTTAAGGAAATAAGTGGTTATAAATGCAAGAAATACCTTGCCTCAGATGAGAATAAAAACATGGAGTATTGGATGACCGAAGAGGATATCTTACCTTGGCTTGAGGTGTTAGAAATTACCAAAACTCCGGGCCGAGGAATGGCTCGTATGCAGCGTCCTATTGGCTATCAGGATATGAAGGGTGTGCCGGTGCAATACATCATTACCGATCGCAAAACCAATGAAATCACAACCGTTACATTTTCAAATATTAAGAAGCAGCCTGTACCTAATTCAGTATTTGACATGAGTGGATATCAAATGCAGGAAATGCCTGATTTGCCTCCCGGAATGGAAATGCCAATGCCACCCGGAGCAACACCGCATTCCGATCACAAATAAAGAATAACGAAAAGCCGCTTAAGCGGCTTTTTTATTTACATATCTTTTAGAAGAGTGAATAAATCAATCAGCTATTTATTTCCAATAGAAACTAGTTCTGATATATTTGCGCCCTCAAAAAAAATAATCATCATAACACAATGGAATTTCGAATAGAAAAAGATACCATGGGAAAAGTGCAGGTGCCTGTACATGTTTACTGGGGCGCTCAAACACAGCGTTCAATCGAAAATTTTAAAATTGCGCAGGATATAAATCGCATGCCACGAGAGATAATAATGGCATTTGCCCATTTAAAAAAGGCAGCTGCTATTACAAACTTTGAAGCAGGAGTGTTGGCTTCTGAGAAATGCGAAATGATTAAAACAGTTTGTGACGAAATTCTGGATGGCAAACTGGACGATCAGTTTCCTCTGGTAGTTTGGCAAACGGGTAGTGGCACGCAAAGTAATATGAACGTTAATGAAGTGATAGCTTACCGCGCGCACGTTATAAATGGCGGCCAACTTACCGATGAGCAAAAGGCTGTACATCCAAACGATGATGTAAACAAATCGCAGTCGAGCAACGATACTTTTCCAACTGCTATGCACATTGCAGCCTACACCATTCTGGTAGAAAAGGTTATACCAGCATTGAGAACCTTGCGCAATACCTTTGCAAATAAAAGTGCAGCATATATGGGTATTGTTAAAATAGGAAGAACGCACCTGATGGATGCTACCCCATTAACATTGGGCCAAGAAATTTCAGGATATGTTTCGCAACTCGATCACGGTATACGTGCCATTGAACATACCTTGCTGCATCTGCGTGAACTTGCTTTAGGTGGAACCGCTGTAGGAACCGGCATTAATACTCCAAAAGGCTATAGCGAAAATGTAGCAGCTCATATTGCCACTTTAACCGGACATCCCTTTATAACGGCCGAAAATAAATTTGAAGCGCTGGCAGCACACGATGCTATTGTAGAATCGCATGGCGCTTTGAAAACCGTGGCGTGCAGCTTAATGAAAATTGCAAACGATATTCGCTTGCTGGCTTCGGGCCCGCGTTGTGGCATTGGCGAAATTTTTATTCCCGATAATGAGCCGGGGTCTTCCATTATGCCGGGCAAAGTAAATCCTACTCAGTGCGAAGCCATGACCATGATTGCAGCTCAGGTAATGGGTAATGATGTGGCCATTAATATTGGTGGGGCAACCGGTCACTTCGAGCTAAATGTTTTTAAACCTGTAATGATTTATAATTTTTTGCATAGCGCGCGATTAATAGCTGATGTTTGTATTTCGTTTAATGATAAATGTGCAGTAGGCATTGAGCCCTTACATGAAAATATTAAGACGAATCTTGAAAATTCTTTAATGCTTGTAACCGCGCTTAATAACAGAATAGGATATTACAAAGCAGCAGAAATTGCACAAACTGCGCATAAGCAAGGAAAGACGTTGAAGCAAACAGCTATCGACCTTGGTTATGTTACATCAGAACAGTTTGATCAATGGGTTAAGCCGGAAGAAATGGTAGGTTTGTGATTGTCATAGAATTGTAATTCTTACCAAACCATGACATTTATCATGTGGTATCCTTGATTGCTGATACTACATTCGCGCAAAATTCCAAGTTAACTATATGTATAAGTTTATTTTTGCGCCAATTATCATTTTCTCCATTTCATTTAATTGTATTAATGCCCAGCCTGGAACACCAAATCAGGTTTCGGTTCAGGCAGGTTATGTTTCAGAAATATTTTTTGATTGCAGTACTGGCAATCAAGTAAGTGTACCCAAAAATAATTGGGAGCTTGCATTTAGCATTAATGCCTATTCGGCCGGAGTGCACATTAATTCAAACTATGGCGTACATGCCTATGTTGTTAGTGGTGCCAATACAGGTGATTTTGCAACACTGGATACCACCAATAATATAAACTGGAACGAATTATATAATACCGACACAAGTTGGTATTGGGGCGCTATCAATCGTAATTATAATCCTGCCAATATGTTTAACTATGGCTGGGGAACGTATAATATAATAACGCATAATGTAGTTGGCGACAGCTTATACCTGCTTAAGTTAGTTGCAAATGGAAGCCCGGATGTTTATTATAAACTCTGGATTCAAAGTCGCAACCTGGCTGGCGATTATACTTTTAGATATGCAACCCTCAACAATTCATTTGATACTACCGTTACTATTTCCAAATCGCCATATGCCAATAAAACGTTGATATATTACAGTTTACGCACCGGACAAATTGTTGATCGTGAACCTGCAAATACAGATTGGGACATTACTTTCAATCGCTACTATGCCGATCAGGGAATTAATTTTTACTATCCGGTTGTAGGTGCTTTAGCTAATGAAGGAGTTATGGTTGCTGAAGCCCGTGGGGTGGATGTTAATCAGGTTCAAGCTTCCAACTATATGAGTAGTTTCAATTCACAAATCAATGTAATGGGTTACGATTGGAAAACTTTTTCTGGTAACTCCTGGTCTATTGAAGACTCGCTCACTTATTTTATTAAAGATAAAAATGGTGCAATCTTTCAACTCACCTTTACCGGTTATGGTGGACTGAGCAATGGCAATATTGATTTTAATTTGCTCTTTATTCCAACATCTATTAATGCTGTCAATGATCAGTCAGGTGGAATTGTTGGATTTATAAATAATGAAACAAATCTTTCAATATTGGTTAATAGCCCGCTTACTACAAATGCTGAATTGCAATTAATTAATTTGAACGGGCAAGTGCTGCTGAGCGAGCAATTGAGTTTAAGCAATGGACTTAACAATACCAGCATCAAAAAAACAAATTTAAGCACAGGTTTGTATTTTGTAACTATCAGTACCGGCAATAATTTTTATCAGACAAAAGTTTTTGTAAACTAAATGGCATATGCTATTTAGCACTTAATAACACATTATGTTGTCCATATACCATGCATTAAAGAGTTTATTGTTAAGCTTTTTTCTATGTGTACTTTTTGTAAATGGAAATTCTCAATCAGAGCTAGTACATCTAACCGTGCGTGCTGCAAGTGATTCAACTGCTATTGAGTATGCAACCATTACTATATATGATGGTAGTGGAAGGCAGTTTATTGCAGATGCCAATGGACTTGCAAAGGTGGACATCATTACACCCTCTAAAATTTCTATTTATAAAAGAGGCTTTTTAACACAATCAATAACGCTTACCTCCGTCAACACCAACATTTACTTAAAACCTCTGGAAATTGATTTGCCAACTGTAGAAATTAAATCAACCGGATTGCAATATCAAACTGCTGCCGAGAGTGCATACCAGGTAAAAGTGATTGACAAGAAACAAATAGAGCAAAAGGCAAGCACCACCTTGAATGATGTATTACTAACACAGCCCGGAATGCGAATTACGCAAGACCCAATTTTGGGAAGCAATTTGCAACTTAATGGCTTGGGAGGTCAAAATGTAAAGGTAATGGTGGATGGCATTCCGGTAAATGGTCGTGAGAATGGCAATATTGATTTAAATCAACTTACACTTCAAAATGTATCAGGCGTAGAAATAATTGAAGGTCCACTTTCGAGTATTTACGGAAGCGATGCATTAGGTGGAGTTATCAATATTATAACTGCATCGCAAGTTGAATCGCCTTTGCTTATAAATGTAAATGGAAAATATGAGTCGGTAGGCAATTACAATACTGGTATTGCAGTAGGAGGCGGTAGTAAAAATGCATGGTATAATGTAAGTGGCGCGCGTAATTTTTTTGATGGATATCCTGATCCGGGAACACAACGTACACAATTATGGAACCCTCGTGTTCAGTATGTAGCGAATGCAGGTGCAGGCTATCGATTTAATAAAAGCGAAATAAGAATAAAGTCTTCGTATCTGGACGAAACAATAATTGACAAAAATGCTCCTACTATTACTCCTTATGAGGCTTATGCTTTTGATGATCGTTTTTTTACCAGACGTGCATCAGCTGATATGACATACTCACATAGTTGGAACAATAAGAAAAGCATAAAAGTTACCGGGGCATACAACAGTTACTTACGCCAAAAAACTTCGTACAGAAAAGATTTGGTTACACTCGAAAATAAGGAATTGCCATCCGACCTAATGTGAATACTAGTCTGTATGATATGCATATGGTGCGTGTTCTTATGACCGACTATTCTGATACAAAAAAGGTAAAGTATAATGCAGGAAGCGAGTTGCAACTGGATGCCGCAAGAGGCGCTCGTTTGCGCAATAATTTTCAGGAGTTTAATTCCATTTCGGCATTTGGCAATATTGAGTTTACTATGTTAAGCAAGGTGGTGGTTAGGCCTTCAGTACGTGTGTCACACAACTCTAGATTTGGAAACCCAGTAACTCCATCGTTACATCTGCGCATCAATCCGGCTAAGAACACAATTGCTCGCGTTTCTGTTGCCAGGGGTTTCAGGGCGCCATCGCTAAAGGAACTGGATATCAATTTTATCGATGCCAATCATAACATAACGGGCAATAATAATTTGCAACCAGAGCAAGCATTAAACATGCAGGCAAATATTACCAAGGTGTGGTATGCTAAAACGGTATCGTTTGAGGCAGGAATAAATTCTTTTTACAACATGATTGAAAATCTGATTACGCTTGGCTTAACTGACCCCTTATTTTTTAAATATACGTATATAAATAGTGGCAGCTTTCGTAACTATGGAGCAGGAGCAAGGGTAGGCGCCCGAAGTAATCTTTGGCAGTCGACTATTTCTTTTAACATGGTGGGCAATTCAGGATTAATGAATCAAGAAGTTTATTATTCTCCTGAGTTTGCAGCAACAGCCGGTTGCAATAATCAGAATTATGGTTTAGAAATCAACGCATTTTTTAAAGTAAATGGAGTGTCAAGGGTAATTGCTTTGAGTAACATAGGTGAGTCGGCATTGACAAGGTCGGGTGCATTTTCGATGTTCGATATCATTGCAGCAAAGAGTTTATTTAACAACCATTTGAAAATCGTTTGTGGAGTAAAAAATATTTTGGACGTTACTAATATTGTTAATTCAACAGCGGCCGCCCTACCTCATGGTGGTGGACCTATCACTCCTGTAGCAATGGGAAGAAATTACATGCTTGAATTGCGTTACGAATTCAATAAAAAGAAAAATTGAAATGGTAGCTTGGAGAAATATCATGGTTTTGCTTTTAGTTGTGCAGTTATGTAGTAGCTGTCTCAAAGAAGAAAATGCGGTACAATTACCTCAACCCGGCAACGGCACTATTGCTCAGGTAGAGCAGGGCGAATTGTATGAACAACAGGTTTATTTTAACTTAAGCAATAAGGATACATTCAATAGCCGTTTTGCAGCCTGGGATCTTGCATTTGATGCGCAAGACAACAATTTTTTCTCCTACATGAATGGCGGCAAACTCATGCACATAGCTAAAGTTAACAGCAATATATTTTCTGCTGTAACCGATACTACCGGACTCGT
Source organism: Bacteroidota bacterium (assembly GCA_016714535.1). Lineage (NCBI taxonomy): Bacteria > Pseudomonadati > Bacteroidota > Bacteroidota bacterium. The sequence goes on along the minus strand of JADKDR010000009.1, from coordinate 191,943 downwards.
ATTTTTGTGGGATGCCCCGTCATGGAATAAGGATAGCCTTGCAATAGGAAATTGGAATAACAATAAAAATCAAATATTTGTTGTCGATCGCGGTTACCTCTATTCGAATTTTGCTGAGCGATTTTGGAAAATCAGAATTGTTGATTGTAATAATAATTCGTTTAGATTTGAGTACGCAAGTATCGCTTCTACGCAGTCAGCAAATATTGTTATTGAACGAGATAATAATTTCAGTTATCAGTATTTTACATTTGATAATGCTGGCAACGTGTTGTCACTAGAACCCCAATATAATCAATGGCATATTCAGTTTACACGATACCGGGTTATTTTTTCTCAAAATAGTTTGCCATTTCCTTACCTGGTTACAGGAGTATTGATAAACCCAAATATGTTACAAGCTACTGTTGACAGCAGTTATAGCTATGAAAAAGTGGATTACGAATTTGCCAAAAACAAGATACTAACCAAGGCGCGCGATGCCATAGGATTTGAATGGAAATACTTTGATATCAATGCGGGCATGTTCAAAAGTTAAACCAGGCCACGTTTACATACTAAAAGATAACAAGGGCTATTTTTATAAATTGCACTTTATAGATTTTATAACGAGAGCGGCAAAAAGGGGTATCCGAAATTTGAATATCAACGACTTTGAAAAAATCAGGTGGTTGATCGCATAAGGTAAGCCGTGTTTGCCTGTGCAAGCGGAGTTATCACAATATCATTAATTACAACATTAACCGGACGCGATGCAGCAAAGAAAATAGTATCAGCAATATCATCGGCTGTTAAAGGCTCATAACCGGCATAAACAGATTTTGCTTTTGCTGCGTCACCACTAAAACGTACCAAACTAAATTCGGTTTCAACAGCACCCGGGGTTATATTGGTTACTTTTATATGATGAGGTAGCAAATCAATACGCATAGCTTTGCTAATGCTGTCAACAGCATATTTTGTTGCGCAATATACATTGCCTTTGGCATAAGTTTCTTTGCCGGCTATACTTCCCAAATTAATAATATGACCGTGCTTACGCTTAATCATTAATGGCATAACTGCCCGCGACACATACAACAAACCTTTTACATTCGTATCAATCATTTTATCCCAATCAGCAATATCTCCGTCTTGTATGTTTGATAGGCCACTGGCAAGGCCTGCACTATTTATAAGTATATCAATTTCTTTAAAATTGAACGAAAGGCTGTTGATGGCTTCTTCTACCTCTTTTTGATGACGAACATCAAAATTGAGTGTCATTATTCGATTGTCAAAATTGGTGCGTATATCTGAGGCAACTGCCTCTAACCGGTCAATCCTGCGACCAGTAATAATCAAATCATATCCATGTTGTGCAAATTTATATGCACATGCTTTTCCTATTCCAGCTGTGGCACCTGTTATTAATGCTATTGGCATAAATTATTTATTATGAATTAAGAGTCTTCCTAAGTTTAATATTTTGAATTTTTCAGGAACAATTTTTTCGAATATCAAGGCGTGTTTTTGTTGACCACAACTGCACACCTTGGTCAGTACAATTGCCTTTGGGCAATTGGGCGCACCCGGTGGTATGCATAGCAAAGATAGGTGGAAAATTTGCCATAAGAAAACAATTAGATAAATCTTAAATAGTATGTGGTTTTTTATGATTCAATTTACTGTTACTGTATCCATATATGAAGTAAATTACGAGACCTATTAATAACCATCCTGTAAAATACAGCCAGTTGATGTAGCTCATTTCGCACATCATATAGAGGCAACACAATAGACCTAACAAAGGAATAAGCGAAAGGTTATGCTTAATGGCCATATATAAAAGGAAAATGGCAACCAGTATGAAAATCCATATTGGAACTTTGTGTTTAAATAGTTTCCAGCCCGACTCATATTTCTTACTTTCACTAAGTTGCGTTGTCTTTAAAAAATCCTCGTATTCCTGATCGCTAAAATTTTCAAGCGTGGCCTGAACATCATTTCCCGATTGCGAATAGGTTTGAGGCGCATACATGCTTATACTATATTTTATATGTTCTATTTCGCGCTTATCAAGGTTGGTAATTAGCTCCGACTTTGCATACATACGAGGGGCATTTACAAGAAAACTTTTCATAGTGTCACCATTATAAAAGTAAACAGCCAAAAGAACCAGCGTTAGAATGACCGGAAGAAAATAGCGTCCATTTAAATAAGGAGTTTTAAACTTTCGTTCTGGTGCATCTTTGCTTATTTGTAATTTTAATACCCCGGCACAAACCAATACAAAGGCAAACAAGGTTCCAATACTACAAACATCTGTAACCCAATTTAGGTTAAGAAACAATGCCGGAATGGCTACTACAAAACCTGTTATAATAGTAGCAAATGAAGGGGTTTTAAAGCGAGGATGTATTTTCGAGAATTTTTTTGGAAGCAAGCCATCGCGGCTCATGCTCATCCAGATACGGGGTTGACCAATTTGAAAAACCAAAAACACACTGGCCATGGCCACTACAGCACTAATTGAAATAATAAATGACATCCATTTAATACCCACCCTTTCGAAAACAAATGCCAGCGGATCGCCAACGCCAAGCTCGCGATAGTTAACCATACCGGTAAGTACTAGTGCAATGATGATATAGAGAACTGTGCAAATAGAAATGCTGTAGAACATGCTTCGCGGCAAATCGCGTTGAGGATTTTTGCACTCTTCGGCCGTGGTGCTAATTGCATCAAAACCAATATAGGCAAAAAACACCGCTGCAACTCCTTTTAATACACCCGAAATTCCGTTTGGTAAAAATGGATCCCAGTTATCTTTATTAATATAAAAAAAACCTACTGCAATTACCAAAAGTACTATGGCAAGTTTTATTATCACCATAATATTACTTGCATTGCGCGACTCTTGCATACCACGGTAAACCAGCCAGGTTATAAATACAATCATACATAAAGCAGGAATATCGGCCACAATGTGCAACCCTGCTAGTTTCGGTGCATTGAGATAGGCTATGTGCGCTTGCTTAAGGTTATGTTGCAGCCCATCGTACGGAGTGCCGGCATGTATCAATTTCTCAGCATCGTGATATCCGTTATAGGCAGATACAATGTCCATGGTGCTCCAGGCAGGTAAGTCCCAGCCAAAATTGTGCATGAGTGTGGTAAAGTAATCGCTCCACGAAATGGCTATAGTAATATTACCAATGCCATATTCCATGATTAGTGCCCAACCAATTATCCAGGCTATAATTTCGCCAAAGGCAATATAACTATAGGTGTAGGCGCTGCCGCTAACAGGCACCATACTGGCAAATTCGGCATAAGCAAAAGCTGCAAATGTGCATGCCATTGCGGTAAAAATAAAAAGTAAAACAACCCCGGGGCCGCCACTTGCACTTGCATTACCTATGGTGCTAAAAATGCCTGCACCAATTATTGCAGCTATTCCAAATGCAGTTAGGTCGCGCAATCCTAGATGCTTACCCATGGTACCATGCTCGGCTTTTGCGAATCAATATCTTTGATAATTGATTGAAGATTTTTTCTTCTGAATAAATTCATTGGCAATTATTAATGTTTTCAAACATAGAGAAAAAAATAGTAAGCCGTACAGAAACTTTTAATTGTGCCTATAACGCTGTTCAATATAGGACTGATTTTGGTGCTAATTAATAACATTGCGTTTTATAAGTAAGGGTGTAGTTTTAATATTTGATTAGATTTGCCACTCTACAATTATGTTAGCAATTTTTATACGAAGCGTTTTTAAAAAGTTATCACAGCTTAAAGGTGAACCTATAGCTAACCTCAATTCAGACAAGGCTAAAAAGGCATATCACGCCTTTCAGGTTTCGTTAAAAAGCGAAATAAAGAGTGCCCTCTTTATTGCTACCGGAGTCGTTTCGGCTGCATTTGGTTTAAAGGGTTTTTTATTAAGCAATAATTTTATTGATGGTGGGGCTACCGGAATTTCGTTGCTTTTTTCTTTGGTATTTAAAATTCCTTTTTCGCTGCTAATAGTAGTCATTAACATGCCCTTTGTCTACTTAGGATACCGTTTATTAGGCAAATCATTTGCTATTAAAACGATTAGCGCGATAGCGCTGCTGGCCTTATCAGTAGCTGTTATCGATTTTCCTTTGGTAACCAATGATAATTTACTCATAGCCATTTTTGGCGGTTTTTTTCTTGGCGCTGGAATCGGGTTTGCCATGCGTGGAGGCGCAGTTATAGATGGAACCGAGGTGCTTGCTATTTATTTGAGTAAAAAGTTGAGTACCTCAGTTGGCGATATTATTATCGTTATCAACGTGCTGATATTTGGCTCAGCTGCATATTTGCTTTCTGTTGAAACGGCCATGTACTCAATGATTACCTATCTATCTGCTAGCAAGACTCTTGATTTTATTGTGGAAGGTATTGAAGAGTATATTGGAGTAACCATTGTTTCTGAGCAACATGAAGAAATCAGAAAAATGATAGTTGAAACCATGGGTAGGGGAGTTACCATACTACATGGCAAGCGAGGTTATGGTAAGCATGGCGAGAGATTTGATGTGGAAATTATTTACACGGTGATAACTAGGCTCGAACTAAGCAAACTAAACAACGAGATTGCGAAGATTGCCCCGGAGGCATTTGTTGTTATGAGTAGCGTAAAAGATACCAAAGGCGGAATTGTAAAAAAGCGACCATTAAAGCATTAATTAGAAAATTTTATGAATAACTTCTCTTTTAGATTTTTGATACTTTGTGGTTGTTTGTTTTTCACCTTACTCAGTCTTCATGCACAAGAGTTGCCACCTATACAAACAGACCGCCCCGACCAAACCGAAACCAGCTATTTGGTGCCTGCGGGGCATTTTCAATCGAAATGGGCTTCAACTATGAGCAAGTTACTGCCAGTGTTACCAACTTTGTTGTTCCAACCGTTTTGTGGAAATATGGTGTAAATTCAAATTTCGAATTAAGGGCTATTACCGAATTGATTAGCTCTAATACCAGTAAACGCAATCAAACCGGATTAAATCCCTTAGGGGTTGGATTTAAGGCAAAGCTTAGCGAAGCAAAGGGCTGGGTTCCCATGACATCGTTCATTGGTCACATTTACATTCCTCAAACTGCAACACCTGAGTTTGCAACCAATTCATTTGCCAGCGATTTTCGTTTTACCTTGCAACATGCACTTACTCCAAAACTAAATATTGGATACAACCTGGGCGCAGAGTGGGATGGCAATTCCAGTGAGGCAACATTTATTTATACACTCACTACAGCTTATTCCTTTAATGATTTTTTAGGTGGATATATTGAAGTTTTTGGTTTTGTTCCTGATCAATCAAAAGCATCGCATTTGGTAGATGGTGGGTTAACCTTCTTGCTTACCCGAGACATGCAACTCGATATTAGTGGGGGTTACAAGTTGTCAGATAATGCGCCTGATTTTTATGGTAGTCTTGGTTTTTCAATGCGGCTTCCCAGGTAATAACTTAACATTTATTTTAACACCTAAAGTACTTTAATACTATCCACATTGGTGTTTTTAATGTTCCTTTGCGCCCGCAATTTTTAATAACTTTCTCACCAATTATATGAAACGAATTTTATCGTTTGTAGTGATATCGATTTCCTGGTACACTGCCATATCTCAAAAGTTTACCATATCGGGTTACGTAAAAGACAAGACCACCGGAGAGAGTATGATAGGCGCTAATGTATATACAAAGGAAACCCTTAAAGGGTCAACCTCCAATGTGTACGGCTTTTATTCACTTACCTTAGAAAAGGGAGAATATACCATTGCATGTTCTTATTTGGGTTATCAGGAATTTGGTCAAAAGGTTAAGTTAGATAAAGACATTCGACTCAATATTGATTTGGAATCAAAAATAATTGAAACCAAAGCGATTGAAGTAACTGGAGAACGTAAGGATCAGAATGTGCAATCAACCATTATGGGAAAAATTGATTGGGATGTTGAAAAAATTAAAACCCTTCCTGCATTTATGGGTGAGGTAGATTTAATGAAAGCCATACAGTTGTTACCCGGAGTTAAAAGTTCGGGTGAGGGCAACTCAGGATTTTATGTGCGTGGTGGTGGTCCCGATCAGAATTTAATTTTACTTGACGAAGCACCAGTTTATAATGCTTCGCACTTGTTTGGATTTTTTAGTGTGTTCAATGCCGATGCGGTTAAAAATCTTACTCTTACCAAAGGCGGCATGCCTGCCAATTATGGTGGGCGTCTGGCATCGGTAGTTGACATTACCATGAAAGAGGGCAATAACAAAGACTTTCATGTGCAGGGTGGAGTTGGTTTTATTGCAAGCCGACTTACCATTGAAGGGCCTATTAAAAAGGATACCTCATCATTTATCATCAGTGCCCGCAGAACTTTTATTGATTTGTTTTTACGCGAGCCTTTTGTAGACCCCGATTCGCGCGGTGCCGGCAATAAATATTTTTTTTATGATCTCAATGCCAAAGTCAATTATCGTTTTGGTGATAAAGACCGTTTGTTTCTTAGCGGATATTTTGGTCGCGATGTATTTACTTTTAAAAGTCCCACCGGTGATTTTTCTGCTGATATCCCGTGGGGAAATGCAACGGCTACGCTTCGTTGGAATCATTTATTCAACGATAAGTTATTTATGAATACTTCGCTGATTTTTACCGATTACGATTTTAGTTTCGGTGCCGGTCAGGATGATTTTGAATTTAAACTTTTCAGTGGAGTACGCGACTGGAATTTGAAAACCGATTTCGACTATTTTCCGCATATCTTGCATCATATTAAGTTTGGAGCCAATTATATTTTTCACTCTTTTACTCCACAGAGCGCAAGTGCCAGGCAAGGCGAAACAGTTTTTGACCTTGGTAAGCCCTACAAGTTATATGCACATGACCTATCCCTATACGCTACCGATGATTGGAACATAAATGATGACTGGACTGTAACCTACGGTGTGCGGGTAACTGACTTTATGCAAGTAGGCCCTTTTGATAGGTATGTGCTAGATGAAAATTTTAAGCCAAAAGATACCATCGTATATGGTAAGGGTGACATCGTAAAAAATTATATTAATGCAGAGCCTCGTTTTTCGGCCAAGTATTCAATTAACGGAAAAACATCCTTAAAGGCATCTTACACGAAAAATTATCAGTACATCCATCTCGCTTCTATCTCTTCCATTTCGCTACCCACAGATGTGTGGGTGCCAAGTAGCGACCGCGTGAAACCACAAGTGAGCACACAGTATGCGTTTGGCTTTTTTAAGAATTTTAAAGATAACATGTACGAGTCCTCAATTGAAGTGTACTATAAGGATATGCGAAATCAGATTGAGTATAGGGATGGAGCGCAGCCTGACGAAGATGTTAAAAATAATCAGGATAATAATTTTGTATTTGGCAAAGGCTGGAGTTATGGTGCCGAGTTCTTTTTTAAGAAGGCATATGGTAAGTTTAATGGATGGGCAGGTTACACGCTTTCCTGGACATTCAGGCAATTTGATGATAAAAATTTTGGAGATATATTTTTCCCTAAATACGACCGCAGGCACGATGTATCGCTTGTGCTATCGTATCGTCTTAACGATCGCTGGACCTTTGGTGCAGTTTGGGTTTACAGTACGGGCAATGCCCTCACCTTACCGCAGGATAGGTTTTGTTTGTAGGACCCCTTGATTTTTCAAATCCGCAGGCGCCTGATTTTGGGCAGGGCTCGCAGATTTATAATACCTATACTCCACTAAATAGTTATCGATTGCAATCGTATCACCGTGCCGATATAAGCGCTACGTTATATTTAAAGACAAAGGGGAAATTTAAAAGTAACTGGAACTTCAGTGTATTTAATGTTTACAACCGTTACAATCCCTTCTTTATTTACTTTGAAAGTACCACCAACGCAACTACAGGTAACCTCGAAGTGAAGGCTAAGCAAGTGAGTTTATTTCCAGTAATTCCTTCGATAACCTATAATTTTAATTTTTAATCGGAGTATGAAAACCAGAGTAACATATACACTATACGTTTGATAGCTTCGCTATTTATTTTCGTTTCGTGCGAAAAGGATATAACCGTTGACTTACCTGCCGGCAAGGCTCAGGTAGTTATAGAGGCTTATGTAGAGCCTGGATTGCCTCCGTATGCATATTTATCGCGCTCTGCAGGATATTTTGATCCCATTGATAGCGCTGCACTGTCCGCCTTGCTTATCAAGGATGCAGTCGTATTAATTTCGGATGGTGTGAGCACTGATACCATGAAAGCTGTTGCCCCTGAATTGGGTTATTTATATATGGCATTAAACATGGTTGGAGTAACCGAAAGAAGGTATACCATTACCGTAACAACCAAAGAAGGTGAAAAAGTTGAGGCTTATGCAACCTTGCCAAAGCCGGTAGTGCTCGATAGCGTTTATTTCAAAGTTTATGGAAATTTAGATAGTCTGGGCTTTGCCTATGGCTATCTGAGAGACCCTGATACTGCAGGCAATGCTTATCGTTGGTTTGCCAAAAGGCCAAGTAAGGATGATGTTTTCTTAACTCCATTTGGAAGTGTTTTCGAAGACAAGTTTATTAATGGTACCGGTATCGAATTTGGCTTTTCGCGTCCTACATTGCCCAATAGTGTTGAGCCCGACACAGGTATTGAACGCGGATTTTATAAACGTGGCGATACTATTATTGTAAAGTTTTGTACCATTGATGCTGATGCGTTTAATTTTTGGCGCAGTGCCGAAACCCAATCTGGCAATAATGGCAATCCATTTTCTTCGGTAGCATTTATTAAGTCAAATGTGAAAGGTGGCCTCGGGTTTTTTACCGGTTATGGGGCCAGCTACGATACGATTTATGCAAAGTAGTACTAACTAAAAATTCTGAACCCTCGTTTTATTGAGCCTGCTTAAGAATATAATATATGCCTATCCTTCTAAGTTCAGATTGGTGCAAACAGCATACAAACCTGATAGTTTGTTTTACTGGGAGTGCGGTAATCAGCGTTTACAAGCAGAGGATGTTTTTCCATTAACGCTAACTCCTTTAAGCATTGGCATAGCTGCAACTTTGCCTTCCGGTTTCGATCAGCTCAATTTGTGTTATAATAAAAAAGTAATTTCCACTTTTACCATTGTCAATTCGGAGGAGCATTTTTTGAATGATGTAAAAATTTATTCAATACGAAAAAGTGAAAATTTTGTTCAGAGTTTTTTACAGCAGCTATTAACCCGGATTGTTTTTGCATTCATGAATCCAATTAAGCGCAGGCATCAGCGCATAACTATGACTGTAAACGATCTCTTACACTTATACAACTTGTATCTTTTACCTGTTCCTGTTTATCTGCTTACACGCAGAGTAAAAGTCAACCAAGTTACCTTCCCCATCGACCTTGTTCATATTAATACCAAACAGAACAAAGCCATACTGTCTTTGCATTCAAATAATAAGAACCAACTAATATTAGGCGAAGAATTGGTATTGAGCAATGTGACAATTGATAACGCTTCGGTTATCTCAACTATTGACCGCGACTTACATCAAAATAAAAGGCATGATTATTTTGCAGAAGCGAAAAGCAACCATGCAGCTAATGGTATAACCTATCCAATGTTAGGAAATAGTATGCACGAAATGCAGGTAGAGTCTTCGTTTACACATAATCGATATGCTATTTATTCGTGCAGAATTAATAGGTATATAAAAAATGATGACCTTGGGCAACTGGCGCACACACCTTTTTTTGCAAAACAACTAAAACCCTGACCTAACCATGAAGTGGATATTGTTGACTATACTTACAGTTATATGGGGAAGCTCATTTGTATTGATTAAGGAAGGGTTACTAACTTTTTCTCCTATTGAAGTAGCAGGCTTGCGTATGATTTTCGCTTCGTCCGTATTGCTCCCGTTTATATTCAGATCTGTTGCAAAAATTCCAGCAGGCAAGTGGAAGTGGCTGTTAGCTTCAGGAATGGTAGGCAATTGTATTCCTGCGGTATTATTTACGTTGGCAGAATCGCGTATCAATAGCACTACAGCAGGCATGCTTAATGCGTTAAGCCCTTTATTTACTTTACTTATTGCCTTTGCTGTTTTTAAAAATAAAACACGCAGCAATCAATGGTTGGGTGTGCTTATTGGTATGTTAGGCGCTCTGGCTTTAATTTACTTTCAACCAAAGGGCGATAAGTTTATTGCCGATCCGTATGCCTGGTATGTAGTACTTGCTTGTGTAGGTTATGGCGCAAGTGTAAATATTATCAGAAATCATTTTGGGGGCCTCAGCGTTATGCATGCTGCCGGATTTGCTCTTTCCTTTGCTGCTATTCCTTATGTGATTTATTTTTTAATTCATCCTGTTGCACATAAAATCTCTTTTGAAGGAACCGGTTTGCGCTCCTTGCTTGCTGTCGCTGCTCTGGGCATGGTGGGCTCAAGTGTAGCCACCGTTTTATTTAATTCACTTGTGAAAAAATCTTCAGCATTATTTGCTGCTTCGGTCACCTACCTCATGCCTTTTGTTTCGGTAGTCCTGGGTATTTGGTATGGCGAAATTGTAAACATGGCACAACTTATTAGCCTAGCTTTAATTTTAGGTGGCGTTTATATTATTAGCAGAAAACCTAAGGAGCAAGCACGTTAATCTTTACCATTCTATTTTTTTACCAATACCTAATTCGATATAATCTGCTTTGGCGAAATGCGTTTTTAGATTCACTGCCGCAAACCATTTTTGATACACGTAATAACGCAAGCCATAAATTTGAAATAAGTTTTTGCTGTCTTCTTCCATTTTATTGTAGAGATAATAACCTTGTTGCAGCCAAATTTCCATTTTATCAAAACGCTGAATATAAGCAGCGTGTATACCTATGCGTGAGTTGGCCTCCATCATACCCAATTCAGGTTGACTATTTGTAAGTCGGTAGGCCAACGAATTGTCGTACATATAATCAGCACCCACTGCCCATTTATGCTTTAGCTTTTTTCCAAATTCATAACTTGTATTTAAGGTTGCAGCAAAAAATCTACGATTGCCTGCCGGATACACCTCTTTTGGAAAACCGCCTATCAGTATGCTTATTCCCTTTTTATTTTGCGAATAAGGTCGTGTTATTGTATCCAGAACAAATTTACCAAACTGATAGCGAAATCCAACACTGGCTGTGGCTATATTTATTCCCAGGTTAGGAGTTCTTACACTGCCATTGCTCCAATGACTTATTCCAACATCGGTAGTTAAAAAGCAATTGCGGCTAAGTGTTATATCCTGTTTAATTCTTACATTAACGCCAGCGTTAAGGTGCGAGCCAATGGCGTTATTTTTATAATTGTCCTTTTCCGAAAAAGTTTTCTCAATATATCCGAAGCCATAACCCAAACGCCAGCACAGTTTATAGTTTTTGTTTTTGATAATTCCAAAATTAATAAAAGGATAAAGGGCATGTGCATTGCCCAAATGTTCCTTACTTCCTGTTGATAAAACAATGTAACTAACTCCAATTTCCGGAAAACCATAAAGACGCTGCCAGGGCTTGTTTCCACTCGTGTTTAAAGTAAAGGAAAGCTCAAGGCCTTTGCTGTGCTCTTCTTGCATATGCGCCATAGAGGGACGGTGAGCTATTAGAAAACCATAATGCAGTTGTGCAGCAATATTGGCAGGTGTGACTACTTGCGCCTTTAAACACAGTGGCATGCATACTATCAACAAGCCTAAGCGCATACCATTTACCACCGTGCCTTTCATTGGATACGAGTTTTTACTAATGTCTGCCAAAATAATTTGATAGCGCAAGATGGCGTAATTTTTGAAAACTGTAAAGTTGAGAACAGTCTATTTGTTAAAATCTTTATGACCAAAGAGTATTAAGATAAAAACAATCTAGTTAGGTTTGTATCGTTACATATCAATAGCTGCTATTTAGTTGCAGTTGTTGAGTTAAAAAAGAGGAGTATGAATTGGAACAAAAGCCAGCCGGAGGATGATAACCAGCACGACAATGAGCAGGGAGCATGTGTGAAGAGATACAAGGAGATGCTCGATAAGAAGGAATCCTACTTTTTTGATACCGAGGAACTTCTTGAAATTTACGACTATTACTTTCACGAACTAGATTATGCGAAAGCGTTGGAGGTATGTCTTTATGCACAAGAGATGCATCCGGGTGCTCATACCTTTGAGTTGAAACGTGCAGCTGCCTTATTTAAATTGGGCAAAGAAGCACAAGCCATGGATATCATAAATAATTTTGAAGCACTCTGGCCAGATGAGCACGAATTACATTTACTAAAGGCACACATTTTTCTTAACCGCGAAAACCCATTGGGAGCCATTGAGTCTTTTAAGAAAGCACTTATTAATGCCGAAGAAAAAGCCCCTATATATCATGACCTTGCTTTTGCAAGTGCCGATACCGGAGACTGCGAACAGGCAGTTAGGTATATGAAATTATATATTAGCAGTGGCACCAACGACTATTTTCTTTCGCAACAATTTGTAATTTGGCTTGCAGCAACTCTTAAACTTGATGAAGGTATTTTGTTTTTCGAAAAAATACTTGACGAAGATCCTTATAATCTGGACGCTTGGATTGCAAAAGGCCTGATTTATAAAGAACTTGAAGACTATACCGCTGCAATTGATGCATATAGTTATCCCATAGCTGTTGAAGAGAATAATATTGCAGCATTAGGAGAAACAGCAGATTGCTACTTTGCACTTGATCAATATAAAGATGCACTGTTGTACTATGAAAGAGCTGCAAATATTAACCCTGATAATCCTATATATTGGTATCACATTGGTGAATGCTTTGAATGGATGGGAGATCATAATGCGGCAAAAATGAATTATCAGCGTTGTATTAAGCTGAATCAAAATTTTCCTGCCGCATGGTATAGTATGGGCATGGTGTTATCTCTTAATTTTAAGTGGTTCGAAGCTTCGCACTATTATAAAAAAGCAGTAGAGCTAGAACCTGACAATGCCGAATTTTGGTTTGCACTTGGCGATTGTCAATCGAATTTAAATCATTACAAAGAGGCTTGCGAGTGCTACGAAAATGTTATTGGCCTTGATCCGGCACATGAAATTATATGGTTAGAGTATAGCATTTTGCTATACGAAAATAATGAGCCAGAACGTGCTTTGGAAGTCATTTCGGAGGGTATCAAGTATTTTCCTGACAATGCAGACTTTCAATATCAATGCTGTGGAATGCTGTACGAAAATGGATATCTAAAAGAGTCATATCAAATGCTTGAATTTGCGCTCTCAAATGATTTCGAAACGCATACGCAATTGTTCGAAATAATTCCGGGAATAAAGTCTGATAAAAATATAATGACAATTATTGAACAGTACAGAAAATAGTAGTTCATTTGTAGTGAAAACTCTGTTTACAATCTATGTATAATTTTAGCCTTTCTGCCGTACCTCAAAGGTCGGCTAAGCCCCCGAAACAAGGGCATAACCATGGTTATGGATAAGGGCCTTAGTGCTACTGAAGCCGCTAATCTTGCAGAGGCTGGTAGTCCTTATATCGATATTTTAAAGTTGGGTTTTGGTAGTGCATTGGTTACACCAAACCTTGAGAAAAAACTTGACGTATACCGGCAAAACAAAATTCCTGTTTATTTTGGAGGTACCATGTTTGAGGCCTTTGTGTATCGTGGTAAGTTTGATGATTACATGCGTTTGCTTGACAAGTACAAGATTACACATGCCGAAGTTAGCGATGGCAGCATAACCCTCAATCATGATTTGAAATGCGAATATATTAGCCGACTTGCTAAGAATTATACTGTGGTATCGGAAGTAGGAAGCAAAGAAGAAGGCATATTGATTCATCCCAACTTATGGATTAAGATGATGCTAACCGAGATGGAAGCCGGCTCGTGGAAGGTGATTGCCGAAGCACGCGAAAGTGGTAATGTAGGAATTTACAGACCCAACGGAAAAGCGCATGTGGTGCTGATTAATAAAATAGTGAATAAGGTTAAAGAAGAGAACATAATTTGGGAAGCACCTCAAAAAGCACAACAAGCTTATTTTGTAAAATTGTTTGGTGCCGATGTTAACTTAGGAAACATTGCCCCCAATGAGATTATTGCACTTGAAACGCTGCGGATAGGCTTACGCAGCGACACATTTTTTCAGTTTGTGGATAAAAATTAATTCAATCAATATTAGCTTAACCACGATTGGTGATAGCTATCATCGTATATTTTCAATGCATCTTCTGTAACCCACAGTGGCTTAAAGGTATCTATCATTACGGCTAGTTCCTTTGTTTCTTTTTGTCCTAAACTTTTTTCTACTGTGCCCGGATGCGGGCCATGAGGAATACCTCCGGGATGCAACGTTATCTGTCCTTTCTCTACGTGTTTGCGGCTCATAAAATCTCCATCAACATAATACAATACTTCGTCACTGTCAATATTGCTATGGTTATAAGGAACGGGTATTGATAATGGATGATAATCATAAAGCCTTGGAACAAAAGAACATATTACATAATTATGTGCTTCGAATGTTTGATGAATAGGGGGTGGCATATGCACTCTTCCTGTAATTGGTTCAAAATCATGTATGCTAAATGCCCATGGATAATGATTTCCATCCCAGCCAATGGCATCAAATGGATGTGTAGCATAAATATAGGGATACATCTGATTTTCCTTTTTAATCTTGATTAAAAAGTCACCTTGCTCGTCAAAGGTCTTCAGATTTTCAGGTTTGCGTATATCACGCTCGCAATAAGGAGCATGTTCTTCATACTGACCATATTCATTGCGATACCTCCGGGGCGTTTCTATGGGCGAATGTGAATCTACTATCAATAACCTGTTTTCTGTTGTATTAAACTTTATCTGATATATAGTTCCGCGTGGAATAATGATATAATCTCCATATCCAAAAGTGAGCGTTCCATACAATGTATTTAACTCGCCAGTTCCTTTATGAACAAAAATCATTTCATCACTATCACCATTTTTATAAAAATAGTCGGTCATGGATAGGCGCGGTGCAGCCAACGAAATGGTGAGGTCGTTATTCAATAGCAAGGGGGTGCGTGCATCCAAATAGTCGTCCTTTGCAGGTACATCAAAACCCAGAAAACTCTGATGTTTCAGGCTGCGCATATAGGCTACCTTTGGCGTTACATCCATCGGTTCGGCAATTGATTTTACAAGAGTAGGAGGATGGCAATGGTAAATAAGTGAATAGACATTGCTAAACCCATGTGTACTGAATAATTCTTCAGCATACAATCCACCATCGGGTTTTCTGAATTGGGTGTGACGCTTGGGAGGTATGTTTCCTAATTTATGATACTGTGGCATTTTTATTTATTTAATAATTTCAAATGTAAAATTTCTAAGAACATTATTTCCTGAAAGTTGTAACGTATATAGTCCCGGTGACAAACTTGATTCGCTTATTCGCACTTCACTTACGTTGTTAGCTATTGTACTTTGTCTTATCAGTTTTCCTTCGGCTGAATAAATTTTATAGTCAACAAAGCGGTTACTCCTACCTAAGTCAATAAGCATATTGCCGCTGCTTGGATTTGGGAAAATAGTTAATTCTCCTTTTTCACTTTGCTCTATGGCAGTAAAAACATTTACGTTTACATTATCTAAGTAAATGGCTTGACCATTATATCCTCTGTTTTCAAAAGCAAATAGTACTTGTTGCCCAATATATGCCGACACATCAATGCTATCAGTGCGCCACTGCGCAGGTGTTGGAATAAAGGTGACAGCTCCGTTAGGTGGAGCAGTTGCCAGAGTGGTCGAGCCTTTTTCATAGAGTAGGGTATAGGTACTTCCACAATCGATAGAAGCGTATACAGCAAGGGTGTCACTTTTTGCTGCATTGGTATTTGCAGCATACGCCACATCAAATTTCAATACACCTAGTTGCGCTGAATTTAAGTCAACCGGTTGTGTTATTAGTCTATCGTAATTGCCATTTTCTTTATAAACAAAATTGTTGAAGAAAGCACAAGCTTGTCCTATACCATAAGCACTGCTTCCCGATTTTTTATTCCACTTACCATTATTTGCATTTACATCTGTCGATTGCCAATCTACCGGAGGAAAAACAACTTCGAAAGCTTCGCTAAAAGGAAGCATACCATTGCTTAGCGCCTTTATATATTGTGTTTTTAGCATGGTGTCGGTTCCAAAAGCATTAGTAACTACTAATGATACATCATATTTTCCATAAGCAGCATAGGTTACAATTGGATTTTGTAAGGTTGAGTTGACGGGATTACCGCCAGTAAATGTCCAAAGGTAGCTGCTCACATTGGTAGTGGAAGAGTCGATGAATTGCACATTTTCATTTACACAAATAATTTTTTTTGTAGCGCCAAAAGCAGCTGCAGGTAGTGCGTTAGGTTTATACATTTGCGATTCCCAAACGCCTCGTCCATAATAGGATGCCATTATTTTACTGTTGGGAGTTCCATCATTCATCATCATAAAGTCAGCGTAAGAGGCTACCGTTGGTAATCCGTTGGCGTAACTAGCCCACGAGGTCATTGTATCATTTTTGAAATATACACCCAGGTTATTGCAAACATAGAGGGCATGATTGCTGCTATAATTATCATGAAAAATTTTGCGAATATTTAATACTGGTAAGTTAAGCGTAATATCGACCCATGTGCTGCCGGTGTCAGAAGAGAAATAGATTTTGAATCCGCATGAAACGAAAACTTCGTTTGGATGATTTTTTACAATCGCAATATCCGAATTGGTAGTGCTTGCAGGTACCGACTTTATGCTTACCTGCGGTGTTAATGAAGTTGCATTAAGCACACGCACTATTTGGTTGGTGCCAAGCACTGCCCAAACTTCGTTTTCATTAGTTTCCGATACCTGTATTGCTTTTACAGCTTTGTTAAGTGTGGTTACCTTAGTCCAGGCCGGACTTGTATTGTTCAAATTGGTACTTACCCATATATCGGTTTTGCCGCAATAGCCCGTGTTTACATTTGCAGGCGTAAACCCAAGTGCAACATCGTTGCCGCTATTGCCTGGAGTAAATGGAATATTCCAGCTTTGATCGCTGCTGTTTACCAAACGCCTTTCGCCATCATGATAATATACCTGATTGGGAAATAAGTATCCATAGCTCATACGCACGGTCCAATCGCCCCCGCGATTAGTTTTCCAAATTCCATCAAAATAGCATTCGCCATTATCTTGTGTACCAATGCTATTATAAACTGATACTGGACTTTGCGCAGCATGATAACATTCGGTTGCTGCTATTCCATCCGATTTGTCTACCCAATTATCGCCACTATCTGTACTTAAAAATATGGCACCATCATTAATATTGTAAAGCTCTGCAGTGTTGAAGGGGTTGTGCACAATGTGATGCATGTCGGTGTGACAATCGTCCCACCAATCAGTATAGCGTGTCCAGGCAATACCTCCATTATCTGAGCGCCAAACGCAGTGCGATACCAGGTATACAACATTTGCATTGTTTGGATCTACGGTAATATCAAAATTATAATTACCCTGCCCACCGCCATTTTCATCATAGCCTGTAAGACTTACCGATGGATTATGATAAACCGTTGTAAACGATGTGCCTCCATTTAATGAGCGTAATATGGTTCCCTCATCTTTGATCATACCTATATAAACAGCTTGCGGATTTGCAGGCGATACTCCTAGCCTGAACCCACCACCGCTGCCACCGCCCGGAATTACAACACCATTGGTTATAAGGTTCCAAGTTTCGCCCATATCAGGACTAATATAAAATTGAGAACTGTTTACAGCGTATATGGTGTCAGTTAAAGGCACAGCCTTAAACATCATGTCTTTAAAACCGGTTGCAAAATTTTTCTTAGTCCACGTAGCTCCAGCATTAATACTTTTGTAAATACCTGCATCGGTTGCTGCAATCAGCACATTAGGGTTTGATGGGTTTATCAGGATTTCAATTACCAGCACATTGCCCATTCCGCTATTACTGCTGATCCATGTAGCGCCATGATCAATCGATTTCCAAACGCCAAGGCCACCACCATAGTAATTAGCATCTCCTGTTCCTAAGTAAATAATTGAATCGTTGGTAGGGTGTATGGCAAGCGATGCACATTCTGTTTTGGGCAACACATCGGTATTCATCTGATTCCAGTTGTTGCCTCCATCGGCACTATAATACAAGCCGCCTGAGGCGCTTGCAGTGTATCGCTTGAGCGAATCGAACGGATGGAATTTTAATTGTGAGCATCGTCCAATTCCATTTATTTGCCCGCTTTTGTTAGTAGGAAATTTTACGGGGCCGGTATTTTTCCAATTGGGTTGCAGTTGAGCATAACTAGAATAGGTTATTGCAAACTGTAAAATAAGAATAAATAATTTCCTCATTTAGCAGCCCCCCTTTCTTTTTGAAACATTACTTTTCGTTCTTCTGGAGTATATAACGTTCCATCAGGTTTTGCCCAGCCATCATTATTAATGCGCCACCAACCAAACTTTTTGTACTCGAAAGCTAAATGTTGCGAATCATTGAGCCTGCGATTTCGTGCAAATAGTCTTGCAATTTTGGACTGGCGTTCGCTTTTTTTCTTTTCGCCAATTAGTTCCTCTTCTTCAATTGGGTGTTCTCGTTTTTCCCAATATTGGTCGAATGCTTTTACGGTTTCGTAAAAGTTGGCATTTGTATCATTCATCATTTCTATCCATAACGGTTTGCTGCGCATTTCCTTATCCGTATAGGTTTGCGAAAAAGAGAGCGCATACGTAAGCATAAGAAAAAGACTTAAGCTTAAAAATTTTATCATGTGATTTTTTTTATTGAAGTGCGAAGTTAATAATTATGAATGAGGAAATAAATTGTATTGAGTGCGAAAACATATTATTAATAATTCAGGTTTGAGAAGTGATTTTCGATTAAGCTAATCCGCATTAAACCATTCATCGGGTAAACAAAAGACTGTTGCAATCAAAATGGAATCACAACACTCGTCCTAGTTTTACCACTTTATCGTCATTCCATATATCATCAGGACTTATAAATTCATTGAGTAATCGGAATTTAACCCCTGCTTGTTTGTAGCATTCATCAATAAGTTCGCTACAAATGTATTTGCGGTCTTTGGTTTTGCGTGTAATTTTAAAAAGGATACGAATCATGATTCTAATTATCTCCCAATTATCATAAGGCTTGGTTAACTCATCCAGACCATAGCTGATAATTTTTTTTACCCTGTCACTATTTACAGCAGGATCAACGCGTGCTATCACCACAAAACCTTTATAGGGCTTGTTTTTGCCATGATAATCTTTTAAGTACTTTGATAAGGGACAAAGCCTGACTCCAATGCCGGCTTCACTTTCAAGTACTAGCATGCGACCAAGATTTTCGTCTTTGTAAATTACTCCCACATGACTCCAAACAGATTTTGTAAAGTATTGTATCGCTTTGCTGAATTGATAATTGCCCGAACAAAAAACCAAGTCGCCTGTTTGCAAATGCTCGCGTAGCGACTCATATTTCAACGTATCTATGAGCGAAATCTGTTTCTTAGTTATAGTGGAAGCCATATAAAATAATGATAGAACATGCTAATAATTCACAATGTTGAACATCAATCGAAAGCTAAGTCCATTTTTTGTAACAACCTAAAATTTAGTTTATTCGTAAAGCAGCAGTGCACTAAGATTTGATGTTATACTCATTTATCTTGCGATATAAGGTGCGTTCACTTATACCCAATTCGCGAGCTGCATTTTTCCTGCGATTACGATGCTTTTGCAATGCTTTTATTATGAGTTCTTTTTCTTTATCCATAATTGATAATGACTCTTGAACTTCTACATGTGGTGTTACTCTGTCGCCAGAATTGTGTATGGTAAACCCATCGTTGCTGGCTAAATCATGAGTAAATTCGCGAATAGGTTGTAAGCGTGTCGGCAATAAATCATTTTCTTGCTGACTATCCGGTCCAGCACCATTTTCAAATACTATACGCTTCAACTCATTTATTTCCTTACGCATATCAAAAAGTATTTTATAAATAAGTTCACGTTCATTGGAAAAATCTCCTGAAGATTTTTCATCACGCAAAAGCATGGGCAAGTTTGAAATGCGATCCTTGGGTAAATAGCGTAACAACGTTTCGCCTGTAATATTTTTATCCTTTTCGAGAATTGATATTTGCTCGGTCATGTTTTTTAATTGTCGGATGTTACCCGGCCAATCGTAGTTCATCAGAAGCGAATATCCTTCGTCACTAAGGCTAAGCGCAGGCATGCGGTATTTTTCGCTAAAATCTGCAGCAAATTTTCTGAAAAGCAAGGCAATATCTTCTTTGCGTTGTTTCAACGATGGCACAAAAATCGGTATGGTGCATAGCCGATAATACAAGTCTTCGCGGAAACGTCCTTTGCCCATCGCTTCCATCATATTTACATTAGTAGCTGCTACCACACGTACATTGGTTTTAACTACCTTTGAAGAACCTACTTTTATAAACTCACCGGTTTCAAGCACCCGAAGCAGCCGCACTTGGGTGCCAAGTGGCAGATCTCCCACCTCATCAAGGAAGATGGTGCCTCCATTTGCTACTTCAAAATAGCCTTTGCGAGACTCATGTGCCCCCGTAAACGAACCTTTTTCATGCCCAAATAATTCAGAATCGATGGTGCCTTCGGGTATTGCTCCACAATTAACCGCTATGTATGGGCCATGCTTACGCGGACTTAGGTTATGTATTATCTGTGGAAAAACTTCTTTGCCCACTCCACTTTCACCGGTTATTAAAATACTTATTTCGGTGGGAGCAACCTGTCGGGCGGTATCTATGGCATATTCAAGTGCAGCTGAGTTGCCTATAATGCCAAACCTGTTTTTAATATCTTGTAATGCTATATTCAATTTTTGTTTCTCTTTAATTTTTATTACGAAGGCAAAAGTAAGCAGCGAAAATGATAATATTCTGTATTTAATAGACTTTTTGATTTTAGTTGTTCTTTAACATAAAGGGTAGTAGCCATTATTTTTTTTAATATCATTATGTTAGAAGGAAATAATTTCTATAAAAATGTTGTCAAAAGGCATCCAATGCACATTACTATAACTAGTTGAACCATCGGTTCTTTGTGCATCCTAGTGCCAATCGTATTCCTAACTTTGCCAAATACAAGCTGCACTCTTGTTGTATTAATTGCGGTATTCTCTATGCGCCAAGTGTATGCCACACAGCGCCTCTTTGTGCCTCTGTGCTCCATATAGGCTTCTTGCTGTGGGTCAATCGTATTATTCCAAATCCCCAACATATGATTAAGTTACAAGTAACTGCAACAATCAGATGTGTATTGGCAAACTGCATAAGTAAAAATAATAAGTAAAAATAATTCGGTTTAAAATTTACAGACATTCACAATTTTACCAAACACAGCCATTGATATAATACCATTATATTTTTTAAAATGGTGTACATAATTTCGAGCTAGAAATAGTGAATGCGCGTGAAAGTATAATTTTTGTTCCAGAAAACAAGACTGAAATCGAAATGTCCTCTCTCAGGCAAGCATCTTCGCTTGTGGCTCGTAAAAGTTGTACGACAATAAAAGCTCTATGCACTAAATGCCGATTACATTTTGCAGAAAAATAATCAACTTTAAAATAGTAAGCTTGTTTTTTCAATTGTCTCATTTCAACATTTGACATAAACCGTGTATAATTTATTTTTTCCTATTCTTGAAAAATGAAAATTGATTTACAATTAAAGTTATATTAAAGTTGTAGACCAAATGATGCGCGAAGATAACCTCTTATCTTCATACAACTGCACAGGCACCAACGACCCATTTTATGAACCGTATACTGTTTACACCACTCTTAGTAATAACGAAAATGCCTAATGTGTTTATGACCACCTTGGCAACACGTGAATAACGTATACACCTAACGTTACAAATGGTGGGTTGCAATTAAAGATTAACGGTTTATTCGACTGCTTCACATATGGCAAAATAATGTGCGAGTATGTGCAACGCCCACAAAAAAAATACTTCATCACTCATCACAAGCGCGATTTAGAAACAGGCCTCGATTACCGCGGTGCCTGCCCTTATGATTGCATGGCCCAGTATGCGAGCGAAATAGCAAAACTTGCATTTGGCAATACATACATTGGTGGTGTTTACATTGTGGTCTATAATCCATATAACCCTGTTGCCGGGCACTTGTATTTTACGCAGATCATTTGCTACAAAACATTTGCACTTGTAGGCGCATATTCAAAAAGTTGTAAGCCCTCATCTATCGAAAAAAACGCGAAATCTAATGCGCCATTGAGTGATTTGTCTGTTTTCCTTTGGCAACTGTAAGGGAGACATTTGTGCTACAGGCATCCATATTTTATGTCAGGTTCATAAAACATTTTAGTAAATTTATTTCTTTAAACAGTTGTAGCATGAATAAGCTTGAGAACGAAATGTTTCAATTAACAATGTTGATAGATAGCTTTCAATCCTATCGAAATCATTCGTTCCAAAACATTTTATATCTTCGTAAAAAAAAACAGTTTGAAATTCGTAGATTTTAATTTTGATTATCACTTGCAGGATGGATTAGATACCATGGGATTTGAAAATGCAACACCAATACAATCACAGGCGATACCATTAATACTAGACGGTAAAGATTTAATAGCATGTGCACAAACAGGCACGGGAAAAACTGCTGCATTCCTGTTGCCCATATTGCATAAACTTTCGCTCGAACCAAGTAATGTTACCAATACACTTATAATTGTGCCCACTCGCGAACTTGCCATACAAATAGACCAAGCCTTGCAGGGTTTTTCGTATTTTACAGGTACAAGTAGTATGGCAATATATGGAGGCAACGATGGTACAGCATTCGAAACCGAAAGGCGTGCGCTAAGTCAAGGTGCAAATATTATTATTGCTACTCCAGGCCGTTTGATGGCACATTTAAATTTGGGTTACGTAAAGCTACAACACTTGCAACATTTAATTCTTGACGAAGCCGACCGTATGCTCGATATGGGTTTTGTGGATGATATTATGAAAATATCTACTTTTCTTCCAAAGCAGAGGCAAACGCTTATGTTTTCGGCAACGATGCCACCTAAGATTCGCTCCCTTGCAGTAAAATTATTGCATCATCCCGAGCAGTTAAATATCTCGCTATCTAAGCCTGCCGAAGGTGTTACACAATCTGCTTATGTACTTTTTGAAAAGCAAAAAAACGAGTTAACAAAGTTTTTATTAAAAGGTAAAGACGATGTGTATAGAAGTGTGTTGATTTTTCTTTCAGCAAAAATAAAAGTGAAAGACCTTGAGCGCGACTTAATAAAGGGTGGGTTGAATGTTAAGGCAATACACTCGGATTTGATGCAGAATGAACGTGAAAAAGCGTTGAATGATTTTCGTAGTCGCAATGTACAAATACTTGTAGCTACCGATATTCTTTCGCGTGGAATTGATATTGAAGATATATCGCTGGTAATAAATTACGATGTGCCTGGCGATGCCGAAGATTATATACACCGCATAGGACGTACAGCCCGCGCAGCTTCGAAAGGAGAGGCCATTACTTTTATCAGCGAAATGGATCAGGGTAAATTTTTGCGCATAGAAAACCTTATAGGCTACGAGGTTACAAAATTGCCCATGCCACAACAATTTGGAGATGCCCTGGCTTATGAACCATTAATAAGAAGGCCAAAAACTTTTACTGGCCGCAACAAAAGTTTCCGCAAGCCACAATCGA
Source organism: Bacteroidota bacterium (assembly GCA_016714535.1). Lineage (NCBI taxonomy): Bacteria > Pseudomonadati > Bacteroidota > Bacteroidota bacterium. The sequence continues at coordinate 168,159 of JADKDR010000009.1, read as the reverse complement.
GGAGGGCGCGGTAATTGGTGGTTGCCCTGGGGGAAATGTGTAAGCCCTCGATTGTGCCCCCACAAACGAGGATTAGACAGTGAGCATTGTTTGTGAAGGCACAAACAATGACCAAAGGAGACACAAACATTGGCAAAAAAATTCAAACATTCAGTATTATCTGCTTTTTACAGCAAAATAGAAAATAAAAGCAGTGATTGATTTTTGTTACGGACACGACAAATCAATACCATCGAAATATTCTATTAAATTAAACAATTTGCCTGCTGACATTTTGTGATTGTTTTAAGTAGTTGTCAGATGTTGCTAAAACAACTATCAATTTATTATCTAATTTCAGAAGTACTCTATGAGCACACATACTATTTATATTACTAGCAATGTATATCGCATGTTGTGTGAATAACAAATCATTATAAGAAAGACTCCCTTTTAGTTTTACACTTTGGCTGTTATTATTGTCAACGTTAGCTGCTAAACTCCCATTCACTACTTTTAATTTGCGGCTTGTTACAGTTTAATTAAACCTTGCAATATGAAGGGTGCTCAATCCTTGTATTGTTATATATAAACGGTTAGGGGTATCAATTTTGAAACCTTGCACAGAGCGTAAGTAAAAAAGCGAAACGAATTTTGTAGCATAAAAATACCCTATATCATCCATATCGGCAAAAAAATTAGACTGACCTGCCTTATTAGTTTGTGCCGCAATTTTGAATTTTTCGATATTGTTTTACAATGAGAGAATAGAATACTCAGTAAAAAACAACAGGGATCACATTCAAATTTTCGAAAATTATGGGTTATGCTATCAGCACATATCCTTGCACAATATTGCAGGGTTTTATCAGTTTTATACCTTGCTTTATTTTGCTTAACATTGCAGGGAAAATTTTTGGGATGATAAAGAAAAACATTTTAATTGTGCTGGTAGTTATGGGCATACTACCTGTATTGGCGCAAACAAATCAGCATTTGGTGCAGTTTACAGGCGTTGTGGTTACGGGCGATAGTTTGCAGCCAGTACCTTTTGCAACAGTTATGGTACGCGGAAGATCGAGCGGTACGGTTTCCGATTTTATGGATTTTTCTCCTTTGTTGCACGCAAAGGCGATACCATTGACTTTGCCTGCCTTGGATTTAGACAGGCCGATTTCGTTATTGCTGATACACTTAGCGAAGATAAATATTCGCTAATTCAGGTGTTGATTGGCGATACGGTTAATTTACCAACCATCATGGTAACACCATGGCCCACCATAGAGTCATTCAGGCAAGCCTTTGTCGACTTTCAAGTTAACGATAACGACCTTTCGCGCGCTAACCGAAATATGGATATCGAAACCCTGCAAGAGCTTAGTCAGTTTGTTGCACCAGACGGAAGTCTGAATTTTAAATATGCCGTTGAACAACAGCAATCGCGATTGTATAACTCAAACTTGTATCCTAGCTATAGCATTACGAATCCGATTGCCTGGGCTAAGTTTATTGATGCCTGGAAAAAAGGTGCTTTTAAAAGGAAGAAAAAATAACTACCACCTTATACCATTTATATGCGCTTGCATAACAAATTAATTTTTGGTTTCGTTTATCTGCTTATATCTGCTACAACCATTTTGGCGCAGGATGGCACCGCAATTATTACCGGTAAAGTGACTGACGAAAAATTGCAACCATTGTCGGCTACCGTTGCTCAGCTAGGTTCTGGCAATTCTGAATTTGCCGATCAGTATGGGAATTATACCATAAAGATACCGGCTAATACTCCGGTAACGATTGTTTATTTTTTGGGCAGCTATAAGAGTGACACGCTGTTTGTAAATTTAAAGTCCGGCATGAAGAAGGAGTACAACCCACGACTAAAGCAGCTTTCGGGAAATATTGCAATGGTGGATGTAACCGGAAAAAAGGAAGCCAATGATTTTATGAAACCACTAGATGTGCGCCTTACCGACAAAATTAGCGGGCCGGGTGGGGGAGTAGAACGATTGGTGATAATGAGTGGTGGCGCTTTTACCACTAACGAAACAAGTAGCCAGTACAATGTTAGGGGAGGCAACTTTGACGAAAACCTTATCTATGTGGATGAGGTAGAAATTTACAGACCTTTATTGGTGCGAAGCGGTCAACAAGAGGGATTATCTTTTATCAATCCAGAGCTTACTGAAAATATTTCTTTTAGTGCCGGAGGTTTTAATGCAAGATATGGTGATAAACTATCATCCGTACTTGATGTGAAGTATAAAAAACCGAGGGCTTTTCATGGTTCCGTTAATGCAAGTTTTTTAGGAGGTGGTATTCATTTCGAAGGATTGAGTAAGAACAAACGTATTACCTACCTGTTTGGTGCAAGGCACAAAACCAACCAATACCTGTTGCGATCGCTTGATACGCAAGGGGAGTATCGCCCTACTGCGAGCGATGTACAAACCAAACTAACATTCGATTTAGATAGCGCACAGCGCAACACCATCACCTTGCTGGGAAATTTTTCGGAAACTAATTACAGGGTAATACCTACCGACCGCGAAACAGACTTTGGTACTGTGAATGAAGCATTGCGCTTTAAGGTTTTTTTCGAAGGGCAGGAAAGCAATAAGTTTGTAAACGGTACAGGTGCATTTATATACGAACATCGTTTCGATAGTTCGTTAAACATAAAACTAATTGGTTCCTATTTTGAAACACGCGAAACCGAAAGTTATGATATCCTCGGGCAGTACTTTCTAGATCAGTTGGAAAATGATTTTGGCTCGAGCGATTTTGGTGATTCAGCCTTTAACCGCGGCATAGGCTCCTTTCTTAATCATGCACGCAATAAGCTGAAGGCAAAAGTTTACAATAGCGAACTTAAAACGCGCTACATAGGCAGCCGTACTACTTTTTTTGGTGGCTTGCGTTTTCAAACCGAACAAATTACAGATCAACTGCGCGAGTGGTATTACATTGATAGCGCAGGCTATTCCATTCCCAATCCTAATGATGAGATAATCTTATTAAACGATGTAGTGCGTGCAGCCAATACGCTTAGTTCATATCGTGTAATGGGATATGCCGATGCAAGTACATACCTCGATACTAATCAACTATTACGAATCAATTATGGCATTCGTGCCAATTATTGGAGTATTAGCAAGCAAACGGCAATAAGCCCAAGGGTGTCGTTAAGTTATTTCCCAAAAAAATATGAGAAGCGATTGCTGTTGAAATTTGCTGCAGGGTATTATTACCAACCACCTTTTTATCGTGAAATGCGAGATTACCAGGGTAATCTTAATTTGAATATCAGGGCACAAAAGTCCTTTCAGTTATTGGCGGGGGCCGAGCAATCATTTTTGTGGCAGGGCCGTCAGTTTAAATTTGTTACCGAAGCATATTACAAAAGTCTGTCAAACATAATTCCATTTAAAACAGAAGATGTGCGTTTACGCTATTTTCCAAATGACCAAAGCAAAGGATATACGTATGGTATCGATTTCAGGTTGAATGGCGAATTTGTTGAAGGAACCGAATCCTGGTTTACCATTAATTATATGAAATCGATAGAAGACATTGCTGATGATTTTTACTATGACTATTACAATGCTTCTGGAGAAAAAATTATCCGCGGATACACCTTTGATAATGTAGCTACTGATAGCGTCCGCATTAATCCTGGAAATCTTGCGCGCCCTACCGATCAGCGTGTTACAGCAAGTATTTTGTTTTCGGATTATATTCCAAAGTTTCCAAAATATAAAGTGTACCTGAATTTATTATTTGGTAGCGGAATGCCATTTGGCCCTCCGGGCAACAATCGCTATACCGACCGCCTGCGATATCCCTTTTATAGAAGAGTAGATATTGGATTTTCGCGTGTGTTAATAGACCCTGATGAGCCGCATAATTACCGACTTAAACTAGCCAACCGGATTAGTGCATTATCTGTAAGCCTCGAGGTATTTAATTTATTACAAGTAAACAATACCATTTCGTATCTCTGGATTACTGATGTTACTGGCAGACAATATGCAATTCCTAATTATCTAACCAATCGTCAAATTAATCTCCGTTTAATTGGAAGGTTTTGATTGTAACGGTTACCTTATACCCTTACACCAATTACGAGTATATCATCGGTTTGTTCGCATCCGCCTTTCCATTTTTCGATAAAGTCATCTAAGTGTTTTGCCTGCTCATCCATCGTCATAGTCTGAATATCAATCAACATTTGCTTAAACTTCTTGGTAGTAAGTTTTTTATCAGCTGCGCTAAAAGTATCGGCATACCCATCCGAAGTAAGGTAAATGGTGTCACCCTTATTTAGGTTAATGGTATGCGTAGTAAAAGTAGATTCATCGGCTTCCTGCTCTCCTATAGAAGTTTTGTTGCCTTTTATTTCTTCAATTTCGGTACTGTCTTTACGTACAATAAGCAGTGGCCTTTTGGCTCCTGCAAATTCTATGGTAGTAAGTTGATTATCTATTTCGTTAAACCGACAAATGGCTATGTCCATACCATCATTGATACCGGAATTATTATCGCGCAGGCGCAGGGATGCACGCAGTCCATTATTCAGATTCATGAGAACCTGCCCGGCAGTAGCATGTGGTCGCGAGTGTTCAAATAATTTTTCGGAACCTACCATACTTAAAATAGCCCCAGGTATACCATGGCCTGTGCAGTCGGCAGCAGCTATAAAGCAAGCGTTGGAGCCCGGTTCGCTGTAAAAGTAAAAATCGCCACTCATTTTTTCTTTTGGTTTGTAAAGAACAAACGATTGCTGAAATTTTTTGTAAATAACTTCGGTGCGTGGTAATTTCGCTTTCTGTATGCGGGTGGCATAGGTTATGCTCTTGTCTAATTCGTCAAATGCGTACTTGATGTTTTTTTCGATTTCAATTTTTTCAAGCATAACTTTTTTATACAGATAATTCCAAAACCAAAGTGAAGCAATAGCAACCACCATGCCTGATATAAGCATAAAATTGGCGCCACGCCAATGCATTAGTTTAAACAAAGTGCCGATTACCAATGCACTTACTCCATAAAAATTTATTATGCTTAGCAATGCGCTATAAAACTTGCTTTGACTTAGGCTTTGCCATTGATTATAATCTTTTTTCAGTTGCAATGGAGCGTAGGCAAATGTGTAACCAAGTGCCCCGGTTAGCATAAAAATAAATGCATTACCATTTCTCACTAATTGTAAAGCAATTCCACCAAGTATTAAGAGGAGCGATACAGCCTGAAATATACGCAGGACTAAATCAAATAATTTTGTTTCGCTGTTAAAAAATAAAAAGCTTAAGCCTAAAGGTAAACATACAGAAGGCACTACGGTTAGTAGAGCACGTATGAAGTTGTTTTCAGTATCATCTAGATAAAACATGCATAGCAACAGGATGATGGTTGCTACTGAAATTAATAAAAACCCAATGATGCGCATAAGCAATAAGCAGGGTAAGAGATTCTGGTTAAGTCTATTTTTGCTGGTAAATGTATATTTATTAAAACAGTGACGCAAAAAATGCATCGAGGGAAATAACTGTTTTCCAGCGAACATGTTTTAATGCTAAGCAATTTTACATTGGTAAATTGCTAAATTAAGTGTGAAATGGATGATATATAAATCATATTACTAGTATTGCAAAATATTAGGCAAATTATAAAATAACGTATAAGATTACCGGATCAATGTATAAGGGAGCTGTATTATTGTTAGGTAACGGACACTTTACCAAGCCTACCAAACAACGATTAACTGAAAAGGGTTATAAGGTAACCCACTTAACTAATTTAAATACGCATTTGCCCGGCAGCGAATCATCTACTATTAGTGAGATAAATAATTATTTTTCGGATTTGGATATGAAGTCATTTGCAATGATTTATGTCCTCTTTGAAAAAGACGAAGATAGCTTTGAAGTAGTTATTGCTTTAATTGCTCTTTACCCTGATATGCCAATAACCGCTTCGCTTTTCAATGAAAATATTAGGCCACACTTAAAAATGGCGCATGCCAATCTCACCATACTAAATCCTGCAAAAATAGTAGCACCCGCTTTTGTGGAGGCGTTAGAGGGACAGTATTCAGTCAACCAAAAGCTTAAGAACAAACCATCCCGATTGAGAAAGACAAAGTTCTCAAATAACTTGTTACTAATTATCTTGATTTCGTTATTTGGGTTGCTCACTTTTGCTGCTGTATCCTATTTTCATTTTGTTGAGCACTTATCCTGGCTAGATTCGCTTTATTTTATTGTGGTAACGATGTCAACTGTTGGCTATGGCGATTTTAATCTTATTAAAACTGCAGCTTTAAGCAAGATTGTTGGAATAATCGTAATACTTAGTTCATCCATCTTTTTATGGTTGATATTTTCATTGATACTTGACAGAGTATTAAAAAGCAGAGCTCAACGCTTGATGGGCAGAAAAAAATATAACTACAAGAATCATATTATACTTTGTGGGCTTGGCCGCCTTGGTTATTTTATAGCTGATGAGCTAATAAAGAAAGGTGAGAAAATAATTATAGTTGAATCAAATCAGGATTCGCCTAATATCGAGTATTTTAGAAACCTTGATGTGGATGTATATAACGGAGATGCCCGCTTACCTTATGTATTAGAAGATGTTGGTGCAGAACATTGTCGCGCTTTGATTTCGGCTATTGATGATGACTATGGAAACCTTGAGATTGGCTTGAATGCACGTTATTTTCAACCCAATATTCGACTGGTGTTAAGAATATTAGACGAATCGATGGCCATCGTTATTAAGGAAAAGTTTGATATACACTTAACAAAAAGTATGTCTTTTATTGCTGCAGAGAAATTGGTTTCGGTGTTGGAAAAGAAACATCATCATTCAACAGAGAGCAAATAATTAAACAAGCATAACATGAACAAAAAGGCGCTGTGGTTAAACATTGCGAATTACCAATTTGATCATCTGGTACCAACGCACTTATGGGATGAGATTGTTGCGAAATTCGGAGGACAGCATCCTTCGGCTAAATCCTTTGCACATAAACTTTCGCGTAAATTAAAATGGGCAAAGGGATTTACACGAAAGGCAATTTGGGAGTACAAGAAGTTTGTTTACCTGGGTGTAGTGAGTGATTTTAGTGTGACCCCATCCAAGGCAATCGATCAGGTGTGGCACGAGCACTTATTGTTTAGTGCAGGTTATCGTAATTTTTGTACAGAAGTAATTCATCATAACTTTGATCATAGCCCCGAGTTAGTTTCTTTGGAAAGTCAAACAGAAGCATTTCAAGCGCAATATTTCCAAACAATTCAACTTTACAAAGTTGAATTTGGAATGGAACCTCCTTCCGATATTTGGGATGAAACAAAGTTCAAGGGTGCTCCTTTAAAGCACAAAGAGTATGGAAGCTCAATTAGCTCTGATAGCTCAGGAACAAGTGAATATGTGGCTCCTTTAATATCTATGTTTCCGGGTATAGATATGGGCGAGGTGGAATTTGGTAATGGCGAATTCGGTGGTGGTGGTGCCGGAGCAAGTTGGGACGATATGGGTACTGATAGTTCATCTTCGGATTCGGCTGGCGACTCCAATAGCTGCAGTAGTTGCAGTTCTGGCTGTGGAGGAGATTAAACAACATTTCATTTGAAATCTCCATGTTATACTTTAGAAAAATCGGATTCCTGCTTTAGCTCCAAACCAATAAGTATAATTATAATTTCCAATGTTTTGCTGATACGTATTTATATTTGGTAATACTGCCTCGTAGCTGGGTACCGTATTCCATGTTGACAAACTGTTGCCAAGTGCTGCAATTGATGGTCCTGCGGTAATGGCAATTTTCTTCCCGATAAAATATTCGTAAGTTACATCAAACCGTGCATACGGATTATAACTATTAAAATTAAAATCACGAACCAATTGATGCGAGCTTAAATCGAGATTAAGATTAGACTTTTTTGAAAGCTTCACATTGTAACCAATACCATATCCGTAGTATTGAATTGCTGATGCTCCACTATAAGGTTGCATGCCGGCATACAAGGCGGTGTAAAATTTGTGAGAACCTGTGCGCAATACTGCATTATAGGCAAAGGTTTCGTTGGTGCTTATCTCAAGTTGATGCACCCCCTTTCTTACAAAACTAAGGAAGCCAAAGGAACCCTTGGTTACACTATCAGCTACATTTATTAACCCTATCTGTAAACCTACAGTTCTGCGTGCAACATTAAGTACACCTGCTATTTGAGAGCCATGCAACGTATCCGCATTTATATTAGCAATACCGGCTAATTGTAATCCGCGCGCTTTTTTGCGGGAGGCGTTTACGCCTCCCGCTATTTGCCAATGCGATGCATAGCCATTATTTAAATTCATAAACCCCGCTAACGATAATGCATGATTATCATCGTAGCAGGTGTTGCTAAATCCTGCTAAGATCAAGCCATGCACAGGTAACCTGTAGTAATTGGCAAATCCACTAATTGACAGTCCACGTGTACTGTCACCGTTAATATTTGTAAATCCTGCAAGTTGTACTCCCTTGGTTGTTCTTTTATTAAAGTTAAAAAACCTGCTGCCTGAAATCCGGATGTATGGCCTCCATTAATATTGCCAAAGCCCGCCACTTGAATTTTTTTAACATCACCACGATTCATATTCATAAACAAACCAACTTCGGTACCGGTCACTCCCATATTGTAGCCTCCTAGAATATTTAGAGAAACATCGTTTACAACCTGCCCACTAAGATGCATGTTGGTACCAATATAAGGCAAGAAGGATACCTGAAACCTGCGATGCATGGTGTCTTTAATATTTTGAGAATGCACCTGCTCGAGTTCGCTGGTAAGCAACTTTACCAAAGCAAAGTTATCAATGCTATTCTGCGCGCTATCAATTGTAATTCGAGTTGTATCTATTGACCCGGTGCTATCTTGTGATTCCTGTGCCGGATAAATTTCTATATTTATTGATTTGTTGTTTTGGTAAGCAACATAAACTACAGTGTCTTTATAGTTCTGCTTGTTTACAAATAGTTTGAGTTTGTCTTTGCCGGGTTCTAGCTGCAAAACATAATATCCGTATTTATTACTTATTGCTGATACTCTGCGCACTTTATCGAAAATACTTGCTTGCGAAATTTTTTTATTTGTAATCCCATCTATGATATATCCATCAATTCTAATTCTCGATGCAGTTGGTGATGGTTGCAAAATAATATGATTACCCCGTTGCTTATATACAACCTTGTTTTCGAACAGCATATTCAGCACCTCACGAATTCGCGAATTGGAAACTTTTAAAGTTTTAATACTACTCACATTGACCTGATTGGTACTGTATACGAAAGTAAATTTAGCCTGTTCTTCTATAAGGCGAAGTATGTTTGCTACAGTTTGTTCTCTTACATCCAGCGTAATTGACTGCTCAAGCAAGTTGGACTCTTGCGCCTTAGTCGATAAGTTAATCAGCATGATTAACAGAACTAATATGGTGTTAGTTACAGCCCGGTCCATTGATAACATAATTGCTCTCGTTTTTAGTTTCGGTAAGTTTTAATGTTTCAGTAATTATCTTCAATATATCATCAAGCGACTCGTTATTAAATGTTCCTGTAAATCGACAATTCATCAACTCCTTGTTTGCATACTCAAATGTGCATGCATACACATCGGCCAAAGTGCGTGTTATTTCTACTAATGGAACATTATCAAATATTAATACCTTATCCATGTATGCGGTGTAGTTCTTATCGGTAATTTCTGTTTTTGTTAATGAATGATTTGCTAACAGATAATTTGCTTGTTCGCCAGCTTTAATCTGTTGTGACTCTATGGATTCGTTATCAAGTTCTACTATGCCTTCTTTTACGTTTACCTGCACAAGTCCGTTGTTAAGTGACTTTACATTAAAGGAGGTGCCTATATCTGTAATAATTAAACCGTTGGTTTCTATTTTAAAAGGATTACGATCATTATGTACAACTGTAAAAAATCCTTCGCCTTGCATGGCTAAGGTGCGATTTTTAGAGAACAATACCGTATCATAGGTTATAGCACTATGACGATTTAAGGTAAACGTGCTCCCATCGGGCAAGGTGCCATTAAGAATTTTATCAGTTGTTTTTAAGGTATACAGGTGTGTCTCACTATCTGTTGATTTATATTTAAACCAAACAAAAGAAAGTCCCGCAACAAGTAAAATGGAGGCAGCTATGTTTACAAAGTTGAATCTAAATGAATTAAACGGAATAGTACGACCTGTTTTCTTTTCCTTAATTTTATTCCAGGCTGGATTAGTGTCAAATTCATTTGTGCCAAATGAAGTGTCTGCCATTGCAAACACTTGTGCACTCTGAACAAACAGCAACTCATTTTCTTCTGAAAGCGAACGCCACTTTTCAATATAACTTTCCTGTTCAGCGTTCGTTTCAGCAGCAAAATATTTTGCCAGCAGTATATCTATGTCTTCAGTTGGTTTCAATTTATTTACATATAAAGTTTATAAATCATTATCAATATCATAAAATCTTTAAGGTTGGTACGCAGTATTTTTAAAGCTCTGCCAATATGGTTTTCTACCGTTTTAGGACTTAGGTTGGTGGCAAGCGCAATTTCGCCATAGCGCATTCCTTCTATGCGGTTCATTTTAAAAACGAGTTTGCACTGGTCAGGGAGCGATTCGATGGCTTCGTTTATTTTTTTCTGCAATTCTTTCACTTCAAGTTTCTGCATTCCTCCTGAGGCTTCTTCGCTACTATTTATCACATACATTGCATGTTGTTGCTTTATCCTTTCATGTTTAATTTGATTTAAACATTTGTTGCGAACACTGCTGTATAAATATGATTGTATACGTTCCATTTGTACCGTTTGCCTGCTGCTCCACAACTCAGTAAATAGTTGTTGTACCACCTCTTCGGCATCATCCTTATCCTTGGTATAGCTGAAGGCAAAAGCACACAACTTGCCATAATACAATTTGAAAAATTTTTCAAATTGATATTCTTCAGCGAGAGAAATGATGTTATTAGTATGTGATGGGGCGTTATGCACAAGAGGTAGAATCATGCAAAGTTAGATTAATTCATTACATCTTATGAATATTGCCCGAGCCACTAATGCTTGTATGTACTACAGGATTGCCAAGATAGTATACATCGCCACTTCCGCTAATTTCTATATCAAGCTCTCTTTCGGCATAGCATCTTACATCGCCACTACCGCTTATATCCACCTTCACATAGGTAGCTTTCATCATCGCTGCTTTTATGTTTCCACTTCCATTTATTTTATAGGTGGCATTGGTTGCACTTCCTTTACTAAGACTGATATCGCCATTGCCATTAATGGTAATGTCAAGCGAGCTAAGACCGGGCACCTCATCATACACTAACGTTGCAGAGCCATTTATGTTGATTTGATTAGCGGCAGGGGTATATATGTCAATACGTAATTTGCTGTTTCGCAGGTAAGTGAAATTTTTGGCATCAATGCATAATTTAGTTCCGTTTACTTCAGTTTTAATTAGCGGAATCAGGTTTTGATAGTCGCTAACAACTACCTCATACTTGGTTGAATTATATATGTATACCTCGGCACTTAGTTCAACTTCTATTTTGTTAAATGCCGATAGCACTCTTGTTTCGGTGCGTATGCTGCCTTCACCCTTTTCAAAATTTTTACGACATGAGCTTGATACAATGGCTATACAATAGCAAGCGATTAATAAACTAAGTATTCTTTTCATTTTTCTGTTTTATTAGTGGTTTATATCATAGAGACAACCAAATGGATGAATACCCCCAAGCCAGATTATTTTTTTTGCAATTTATCGTGCCTTGGCAATCAACTTGTTAGGTTCCGTTTGGTAGATTTATGCGTGCAGGCAGCTTTGTTGGTATCTTAGGTGCAATATTTGCAGGTTGCTTGATTGCTATTTTTATTTATTGTTATATTTGTAAAACTTGCTTTGGATAAATATTAAATCCACTTAATGAAATATCGATTACTCATATTATTGCTTGCCGTTTTCATAGAGGCTAATGCACAATTAACCGTTGTAGAATGGAATTTTCCAGCTATAGGAACTTCGGCAGCAAATAATGCAAGTACCACTCCAAACAATATTGGTAAAACATTAATAACCGCAGGAGGTACCGCAGCAGTTGGCTACGGAACTAACACCGGAGCATATAATCAGGCCGCTTGGTGCTCAGGATGGGATAATGGGAATGGTACCAAGTTTTGGGAAATAGAATTTAATACTACCGGACTTGGCAATCTGGATGTATCAAGCAAGCAACGCAGCTCAAATACCGGTCCTCGCGATTGGAAAATTCAATATAAAATTGGTTTGGCAGGAGTGTATGTTGACTTACCCGGAGCTTCTGGAATTCTAAATGCTGACAATTTTACAACAACAACAGCATATGTAAATCAGGTGCCATTACCGGCAGCGTGCAACAATCAACCTTCGGTTTATTTGCGTTGGATTATGACCAGCAATACGAGTGTTGGGGGTGCAGCGGTTGCTGCAGGTGGCACAAGTCGTATAGATGAGTTAGTGGTAAATTGCAACCCGAGTGGATATTACCGAACCATTGCATCGGGGAGTTGGAAAAATAAAGCCGTGTGGCAATATAGTGCTGATAACATTACCTGGATTGCTGCCGATACCATTCCTACTTATGGTGCTCGAACCATTACCATTCGCAATGGCCACACAGTAAATATTGATACACTAAATTATTGGAACAATAATTCGAATCTTAGAATAGATGAAGTAGTTGTAGATGCAGGTGGTCAGTTGAATATGAAATTTTCGCATCTGCATTTGAACAACGGAGCAGCAACAGATATTACGATAAATGGCACATGGATGGACTCATTACCTTCCAGCACTACACATTATCTTAATAGTAATTGGATTGCAGGAACAACCTGGACCATGGGTGCAAATGGCACATTTATCAAAACGCTGAATTCTGTTTCTAGTGTATATCAAAATAATTACAATGGAGGAATTGCTACCATACCTGCTACCGGGCAGTGGATATTAAGAAAAACAGCTGCTGCCATTCTTCCTACAATGACTACAGCTAATATGTTTTATCCCAATCTTAGTTTTGAAAATGTTTCGGGGTCACCATATAACGCAACTGCTGTGGGTACGTATTTTTTTGCTGCAAATCCTTGCACTGTAAAAGGTAACTTACACATAGCAGGACCATCTGCAGCAAATGCAATTACCGTTGTTGATACGGTCTATAATAACGCATTAAACATATTGGGCAATATGACCATTAATCAGTTTTGCACATTTAATATACGAGGCGATAGTGTGAATGTATTCGGCAACCTGATAGTGAATGGATTACTTACACATAATGGAACCTTGCAACGTGCTGTAAAGTTTTTAGGTGGCGCTGCACAAACTGTTTCGGGTACCGGAACAATTATTATTAACCGTTGTGAAATTCGAAAATCAAGTAATGATGTTAATGTAACACGCGATATAAATATTGATGCCAATTTGAATTGTGTTCTAGGCCGATTTTTTACTGCTGCATCGCCCAATGGATTAATCATAATGAGTAATGCAAGTTCAGCAACTTCTCAATCCAACAATAGTTTTGTTCATGGCCCTTTGCGTAAAAATGGTAATACGGCTTTTACCTTCCCAATTGGTAAAAATAATTTGTACCGACAATGCGGCCTTGGTGTTGGAGGTGGTGCTGGCACCACTTTGTTATGGAGCGAAGATTTTAATAATGGATGCACCGAAGGATGCTATGCCAATACTTATGTAGGACCCAATGGGGCATGGACACAAACTATTTTAGGTGGTGGTGCAGCACCTAATAATTGGTTCGTTAGTTGTGCCGAGAATGGCCAAACATCGGGCAGTTGCGGCTCCGGTTGTGGTAGCGATGCCACCTTGCATGTAGGAGCAAATCCAGGATCCTATTGCACGTGCGTTGTTTGTACTGCATTAAATGGTGATTGTGGTGCTGCTTATGATGCATGCAGTTTTAATTTATGTGGAGGATCAAGTCCTGCTGCTGACAAACGTATAGAGTCACCGTTAATAAACCTAACTGGTCAGTCAAATATTAATGTTGCCTTCAGATATATTGAAGGTGGTCAAACCACCTTGGATAATGCCACCTTTTGGTATTTTGATGGCACTGCGTGGATACAAGTTGCAGATATGGCTAAAACTACGACTTGTGGTGGAGGGCAGGGGAGATGGACACAATTTACAACAGTGTTACCGGCTGCTGCCAACAACAATCCGAATGTAAAGATTGGTTTTAGATGGGTTAATAATATTGATGGCACCGGCACCGATCCATCTTTTGCTGTAGATAGTGTACGCTTATTTGTTACCGGCACCGATGATATTTTTACTGCCGAATATTTTTTGGTTAATCCACAAACGTTAGCGCCATGTTTGAATAACAGAGTACCTACGCTAAGTGCTATCAGTTGCAGCGAGTATTGGCAAATTGATCGTCAGGCGGGCAGCACCGGACGCACAGTAACATTATCTTGGGTTACCCCATCGCCAAGTTGTAATGTTTTTGTTGTTGGAGATTTGCGTGTAGCGCGCTGCGATGGTATCAATACCTGGCAAGATCATGGAAATGGTGGCACCACCGGAACTCTTGCTGCAGGTACAATTACAAGCTCGGGCCCAATTAATACGTTTTCACCTTTCACCATTGCCACCGTTCCTACACCTTTACCGGTAAGACTTTTTAGTTTTAATGCAGTATTATCCAAAGGTCATGTGGATTGTAAGTGGCAAACACTTGAAGAAATAGATGCTCAAAGTTTTGTTGTGCAGCGGGCAAATAATTATTTTGAGTTTGCAGATGTTGTTACAATTCCTGCTAAAGGAAATAATTCAAGTTATGAAGCAACAGATTTGCAGCCATACAAGGGGCGGAGTTATTATCGCTTAAAAATGATTGATATTTCTGGTGTGACATATTATTCAAATATCGAAGTTGTTTTGAATGCCAGCACCGAAGACTTGCTTTTAAACTATACTTACAATCAAGAGTATTTGCATTTTGCAGTAAGCGAAGATTTAGTAGGGGCAAAGGCAAGAATTTGCATCTTTAATAATTTCGGAAAACAAATTTACTGCACCAATGGCCAACTGCAGGCATACCAAAGTTTCCATATTCCACTTCCACCTTCGGTATATTTATTAACCATCGATACGGAGTACAGCAGAATTGTAAAGAAAATTATGGTGTACTAAATTGAAGTTTGATTCTCAAACTTCGGGTTCCGGTTTTTTCTGATATTTTTTTCCTTCAAACAAATTAAAAGTAAGTAAACGGCATTCTATAGGACCGTTAAATACAATTTGCTTGCGCGATGGTTTAAGACCAATAAATTTGGCAGCATGCAAATCACCGGCAAGTATAAATGCTTTCCAACCGCTAAAATTTCTTTTCAGCGTGTTGCCTACATCCTTATACAAAGCAATCAATTCCTCTTCTTCAATCCGAATATTATAAGGCGGGTTGGTTACAATTATTCCACTATCATGTGGCTTCGAAAGTTCTCTGAAATCTTTTTTCTCAATTATTATTTGGTCGTCAAGGTTGGCATCATACGCATTTTTTAAAGCCGCATCAATGGCATAAAAATTTATATCCGAAGCATATACAGGTTGTGCAGCCTTTTGTATTCTGGCATTCGCTTCTTCTACCACTTTTGCCCATAGCGCCTTATCATAATTGTTCCATTTCATAAATCCGAAATCGTTGCGGTAATAACCTGCAGGAATTTGCTTGGCCATCATCAAGGCTTCTATTGCAATTGTTCCGCTGCCGCACATAAAATCAAGCAGGGGAGTTTGACCGCTATATTCTGCAAGATGCAATATACCTGCTGCAAGAACTTCGTTTAACGGTGCTTTGTGTTGCTCAAGTCGCCAGCCTCTTTTGTATAAAATAGTATTGCTGCTATCAATATAAATGGTGCATTTGTTATGGCTAATATGTATTTGTATCAAGATATCCGGCTTATCGGGGTCTACATCAGGACGGGAATTAAGTTTTTTACGAAAGTAATCTACTATTCCATCCTTCGCTTTTAGCGAAGCATATTGCGTATGGGTGAGATGCGAATTGACCAACGTTGCACTTATTGCAAATGTGTTTTTAACATCAAATATATTGGTCCACTCAAAATGATGGCATCCCTCATACAAGTCATTCTCGAAGGTGCATTCAAATTGGTGTATCGGTATCAGTACACGAAGTGCGGTTCTGCAGCAATAGTTCAATTTATAAATTAATTCTAAATCAGCATTACAGCTTACTGCTCTTATTTTTGGTTGAACATTGGTTGCACCAAGCATTTCGCATTCTTTTGCTAATACTTCTTCTAAGCCATGAAAAGTTTTTATAACAACTTCGGTGTTCTCGTTTATTTCTATCATTTCTCTTTATTGAAAGGTACACTTTTGCCTGCAAAGGTATACTCTACTTTAGATAAAAAAGGTTACTTCTTTTTCTTTTTTAAAGCCGCTTGTTCCAGATCCATTTTTATCCTATAGGCAACTATTTTTTTTATAAGTGTTACCGGTAATTTTTGATTTAATGGAAATTGAATAGCACCCTTCGATGTTTTATAATTTTTCAATTGTTCTTTAAATATTTCGATAGGCTTGTTGGTTGGATAAAATCCTACATGATTTTTATTTGAAGCAAAATATACCAATACTGTATGTAGTTTATATGCAGGCATTTGGTAACTTATTACTTCTGTAGCCATTGGCGCAGCCGACTTAATTATACTTCGAATAGATTCAAGCATAAACTTTTGTGATTCAGGCATTTGTGCTATATACTCATCCACGGTGTTAATTTTTAGTTTTTCCATTATTTCTGAATTAATATTTTAAAATATTGAACCCACGGGCCTACAGTTTTAGTGTGTTTTTTGGCCATTACTCTAACTATCTGCTTGTTATGGTCCAAATCATGCGCTACCCTCGTGGTCAGCAATTAGTGCTAGGTCATGGTGCAAAACACCGATGTTTACCGGTGCTGTTGAGCATTTTATCGGTGACATCTATTTTGCTAAAGTAATTTAGATTAGACATTCTTGCATTTTTAAACTCATCGAGTAATTGCAAAATGGTTTTGCTACGGCTTGTTTCAAACTGTGCAAAGCGGTCAATGGCTTAAAATTTTTTATCGGTGTTTTCTGAAAGAATAATAGTTAAACACTCAATATAATCTGTCTGTTCTCCATGCAAAAGGTGACCTACCACATCAAATGAAATCCATGTGTTTTCACCTTCTTTGCAGTTTATCCATCCATTATCAAGACCACCTAATAGGGTATGAAGAACTGCCGGAGTGAGTTCAAGAATTTGTATTGCCTGATGCTGCTTAAAATTTTTCATATTTTTTTTCTGTTTTTGTTACAACTATGGTATAGAATGTGCTAACTTCGGAAAATAATATTTATTAAATTAATATCAATTAAAATGAGTGAACAAGAAAAATCAGAAGGGCTATTTGATAGCATAAGGAAAAAAGTAAGCGAATTTGCTGACAAGGCTGACGAGTTAAAAGATCAGTTAGAAGACAAGGTAAAAGATCTTGCGGAGCAAGCAGAGCAAAAAGCAGCAGAGTTTAAACAGCAACTGGACGAAAGCGGCATTAAAGAAAAAATAGCTGCCAAGACTGAAGAATTGAAAGGTGACTTAAAAGACCTTGCCGACAAGGCCGGAGATCAGATTGAACAATTGAAGCACAAAGTGGAGGAGTCGGGTATAAAGGAAAAAGCTAGCGCTATGTTTGATGATGTAAAAAAACAAGCTGCAGACCTTGCAAACAAAGCCGAAGAGAAATTTGAAGATTTAGGAGAAGCCGCAAAACAAAAAATTAAAGATACCAAAGACAGTTTAAGCGGAGAAAACAAAGCCTGATTCGAAAAATAGTTTTTCTTTCAACCAATTAAAGAAACAAGCCCCTGATATTATCGCTTATAATTAGGGGCTTCTTTTGTTATTTGAATCGAATGCGGATGACTTTCATTAATACCGGAATTGGTGATGCGCACAAACTGAGCCTTTTGTAATGTTTCAATATTTTTTGCTCCGCAATATCCCATGCTAGCTTTTAACCCTCCTTTTAGTTGATACATTTCTTCGGCCAGCGTTCCTTTATAGGGTACTCGTCCAACAATTCCCTCAGGAACCAATTTTTTTATATCATCTTCAACATCCTGAAAATAGCGGTCTTTACTTCCTTCGCGCATTGCTTCAA
Organism: Bacteroidota bacterium; assembly: GCA_016714535.1. Classification (NCBI taxonomy): domain Bacteria; kingdom Pseudomonadati; phylum Bacteroidota; species Bacteroidota bacterium. The sequence goes on along the minus strand of JADKDR010000009.1, from coordinate 149,879 downwards.
TACTTCCCATTCCTCTATAGGATTTAAATTTTCTTCCTTCAAAAATAATTGTTTCTCCGGGCGATTCCTCTACGCCAGCAAACATGCCGCCAATCATAACACTATGTGCACCGGCAGCTATGGCCTTTGCAACATCACCGGAGTAGCGTATACCACCATCGGCAATAACAGGAATTCCCGATCCTTTTAATGCTTGTGCCACATTGTAAACGGCAAACAACTGCGGTACACCTACACCTGCAACAATACGTGTGGTGCAAATAGAACCGGGGCCAATACCAACTTTAACTGCATCGGCACCAGCCTTTACCAGGGCACGTGCAGCATCGGCAGTGCCAATATTTCCGCAAACAACATCCAGGTTAGGATATCGACTCTTTACTGTTTTCAAGGCTGTAATTACGCCCTTGCTATGCGCATGTGCAGTGTCTATGCTTATGGCATCAACCCCAACAGTTACCAGGGCCGATACCCGATCAAGCATATCGGCTGTTATGCCTACGGCTGCAGCTACGCGCAATCTTCCAAGTTTGTCTTTGCACGAGTCGGGACGTGAGCGGAATTTCATAATGTCTTTATACGTAATTAATCCAATTAGGCGGTAATGTTTATCAACTACCGGAAGTTTTTCTATCCGATATTGCATCAGCAACACTTCTGCTTTTTGAAAATCGACAACGCCAGTAACTGTAATCAGATTTTTGCTGGTCATCACTTCGGTTACGCTGCGTTTTAAATTTCGTTCGAACCTTAAATCGCGGTTGGTTAATATACCAACCAGTTTTTTTTCTGCATCAATTATCGGAATTCCACCAATTTTATTTTCTTTCATCATTTGCAGTGCATCGCCAATAGTAGCTTTGGTAGTAAGTGTAACCGGGTCAAGAATCATCCCACTTTCAGAGCGCTTTACTTTGCGAACCTCTGCCGCTTGCGACTCTATGCTCATGTTTTTGTGTAACACCCCTATACCACCTTCCTGAGCCATTGATATGGCTAAGGCGCTCTCAGTAACCGTATCCATTGCAGCCGATATAAAAGGAGCATTGAGAATAATGTTTTGGGTAAAATGCGTTGTAATATCTGTTTCGCGAGGCAGCACTTCTGAATATGCCGGCACTAACAAAACATCATCGTAAGTCAACCCTTCGCCAAGAAATTTTTCTGCTGATTTTTTTGCCATAAAACATGGTTTTGTTTATTGGCGCACAAAGGTAATTTTATTTCGGTAGTGCTGGCTTTATTTTTTTTTCGAAGATAGAATCGCATGCACTACATACACTTTTTCAGAAGTAAAAAATAGCGAAGTTTTCTATTTAATAACTAGCTATTCCTTGGCTTATAAACGAGGGTTGATAATTGAAAAAATTGTTTTTTTTTATTTTTCGTACTTTTACAGTCCAATTTTTCTAATTTGAAATCCATTCAGCTTTGGCTTAATAAATTTGATTTTCCTTTTGTTACCCTTGTCAAGAAGGTTTGGCGTAATATTCAAGAGAAAAAGCAAATGCCTGCTAAAAACGCAAGGCTATTAGCCGTTGATCCCAGATACAATTTCGCCACACAACTGCAGTTTAATTCGCACCTTGATTTGGATGCTTTAGACTTATCCAATCTTAATCAAGAAGTAGCAATCTATCATTGGAACATGTATTCAAATGCCAATGGGCAACATTACATGGATTTGTTAGGAAGTGGTTGGGTTAACCTTGATTACCAAACTCAGGCTCCGGGAGTAGAGGGAAACAAATACTCATCAGATTTGAAATTGGATATATCCAATCTTGAAAGCTTTCTTCAACAACTTTTGCCACCGGCATATATTCCCTTTTCATTTCAATTGTTGCAATCAGCATTTAAAACAAAACCCGACTATCAACTTATTGATTGGTGCAAGGATCATAAATCAGGCTTTCGTTTCGACTCATGCCTGCCGTATAATCAGCAATTCAGTCAAATTCGCGGAAGTGGTATCGATATTAAAGTGCCATGGGAACTTGGAAGAATGCAGCATCTATTGCAATTGGCAATATTTGGTAAACTAACCGGCAATCAAGTTAAGGCGGTTACAGAATATAAAGCGCAATTGCTCGATTTCATGGCCATTAACCCATGTGGTATTGGAGTTAACTGGAGCTGCGCTATGGATATAGGCATTAGGGCAGCTAATATCTGCATGGCTCATGACTTGTTTTTACAATTGGATAAAACCGGAATTCTCAATGCGGAGTTCAGCAGCCTGCTTCATAGCTATTTGTTGCAGCACGGGCAATTTATTTATAACCATTTTGAATATCAGGAGGGCTTAACCAGCAATCATTATTTATGCAATGTGGTAGGTTTGTTTTTTATCACAAATTTTCTTTCAGGCACTAACGAAATTAACGATTGGCTCGTATTATCATTACAAGAGCTGATGCAGGAAGGCGAAAGGCAATTTTTTAGCGAAGGAACAAACTTCGAAGGCTCAACATCATATCATCGCTTAAGTGCCGAGGCATTGGCATCTGCATTAAGTTTATTATTAGGTAAAAAGGCTGAAAAAATGAAAATACTTTTTTCTCAAAACAGTATTTCAAGAGATATGGAACCGCTTTTTGATGCCGCTTATTTTTCATTGCTGAAGAATGACTTACACAATTTATGGAATGAGCAAAAATTGACCGGTAAGATTGCCATTGTTTTTCATAGGATGCAAGCTGCTGCTCAGTTTACAAGTGACATAACCAAACCTAATGGCGACATTACCCAGATTGGCGACAATGATAGCGGCCGTTTTATTAAACTAACTCCAACCGGATATTTAATGGAGTTTTCTCAGGCTAAGGCTAAATATGCAAATCTTGTCGGCAATCCGGTAAATCAAGTTCAATTTTGGGATGAGAATTATTTAAATCATCAGACTTTTATATCCTTTACAAATGGAATTACCAGTAAGCACACCGGCCAATGTCCTTTGGAATATTCGTTTAGCAAGAGCCTTGCTAATGGCAAAAAACCTGTTTTAAAAGAAACAAAGTCGGCTGTAATTGATAAATATCAATCAAGCACTTTCGATAAAAGATTTTTGGAACATCCTGTTTATTCACATCATCATGAGCATCAATTCAAGTTCGAACAAGATTTGATTAAAGATATTCAGTTTATGCATTACGAGGCTTTTGGGCTATTGGTGGTGCAGTCTGAAAATCTATTTCTTAGTCTTGTATGTGGTAATGGTAAAGGGTTTCATCATAGTTGGGGGCATGTGCATTGTGATAAATTGAGCATTGAATTGCAAGTGAATGGCAAAGATGTTTTAGTAGATCCAGGCACCTACATTTACACTCCATTGCCTGAAAAACGTAACACCTTTCGCTCGGTACAAAATCATAATACAATGGTGGTAGAAGGCGAAGAACAAAACTGGTGGTATGAAGGTAAAAAGGGCCTTTTTAAAATGATGCGGCAGGCAAAAGCAAGATTAGAATATTGTGATAAAAATATCATTGTGGCTTCGGCCGCCTTCCGCGATATAAAACAACTAAGAATAATTGAAATAAAAGCACATGAAATAATCGTAAAGGACTATTGTAACATGCCTTTCAGGCAAAACTGGAACATGGGGCAGCTTTGGTCAAATGGGTATGGAAAGATTATCAACTAATCGTGTAAAAGTTTTTCTACATATGAAAAGAAACAACTTTATTAAAACTTACCTTCGCGAGTTATTTAAAAAGGCATGATTATAGACAGGAAGGAAGAGTATAACCTTCATAATCTGACCATTGTGAATAAATGAATCGATATTAAAAACAATTTATATTTAATGAAAAAATTTCCGACTTCAATGAAATTATTACTAATTCTTTGCGCAATTAGTTTCTCTCAGGCAATCTTTGCGCAAACATATTACGTGCATCCGGGGTACCGAACCGGCTATTTTTGGAATGGACAAACAATGGCTTCAGATATTCCAGGTTATCAATCTGTGCAGATTCAATCAGATAGCGCAGGGTATAATTATGCCATTATATCTGATACCGTAAACATCTGGCGTAAGTTTGGTAATACCGAGTTTAATGTTCCTGCACTTTTTGCATGGTATAATGTGCCTACCTCTGATAATTTGTTTAATAATTCAACTACCGTTGGTAAATGGTACACCACAAGACTAAAGGATAACGGGTACAATACTACGAATGCAATCGTAATGGAGACAACCAATAAGCCGACCGAGTTCGCTCCTATAAATACGATTAAGCAAATCACGCCCGACCCTGTTTATAGCAATCAAAACATACAATTTGAGGTGAATATGGCCGGCCCACGCAGCCCTGAGGAGTTTGTCTTCTTGCGTTTCACCTATAATAACTGGGCATCAAGCGATATTTTACAGGTGTTTTTTAGCGGACTAACTGATACCATAGGTAATGCCACAATTATTAAATCACCGGGACAAAAGACTATTCAATATTATGCATTGAGTTCAACTTTTGATGCATGGAACTTTGTTGCCAGTGATTACGATTTAATTACTCTTAACAGAGGTATGGACAATGGAAACTTTTACTCTGTTCAGGTTTTCGACCCTTTGTTTAATGTAACTGTACGTTTTCGTATGGATATGAAGAATACAAGCTTAGGTCCCAATGGTCCACACCTGGTAGGTACTTTTAATAACTGGGATAGCACCGCAACACCCATGACGCTGCTCAATGGCACAACGTACTTTGCAGATGTAAATCTTGATACCAATGAAGTTGTTGAATACACATTTTTGCAAGACACTACCGGTGCTGACACAGTGCCGTTAGCTTGTGCTAATCTCAACAGTAGAAGAGAATTAGCAGTTCCAAATGCAAATACAACGTTGCCCGTAGTTTGTTTTTCAAGTTGCAGTCCCTGTGTATATCCCGATTCTGTATTCGTTACCTTTTTTGTAAACGCCAATGGCCCCGCACCCGGTGGAATGTTTTTGGTGGGTTCATGGAATAATTTTCAGCCTATTCAAATGGTTAATTATGCTGCCACAAATTATTCGGTAGCTGTAAAGCTCGATACCACAACCAATGTTTACTATTATTTTCAAATTGGCGCCACTCCGGAGGTGGTGCAAGGTAATTGTACCCAAAACTATATGGGCATGGGTAATTATCGTTTCCTGCCTGTTCCTGAAGTCAATACCAACCTGCCATTGATTTGTTTTAGCAGTTGCTATACCTGTGCTTTAAAGAATAAAGTTACTATCACTTTTAAAGTTGATTTAAGCAATACGCCCATTGGGCCGGGCTTACCTCACGTAATTATTGATGATGATAACTACAATACATTTTCGCATTTATTAACGCCAATAGGAAATGGAATCTATCAGCACAAATATTTGGTAGATACTACCAAGGTGTTGCGATACAAATTTATTCGCGATGCCAACTTATATGGTGCAGAGCAAGTTCCAGGTGCATGTGGTGTATACGATGGTACTATACTATTTGATACGGTAAGGAGCATTATTGTTCCCGAAATAGATACAACACTTCCAGTAGTTTGTTATAGTTCTTGCGGCCCTTGCCAACCTTCCCCTTTGCGTGAGTACACTTTTAAAGTTAATATGACAGGTGTGCCTCTAGGTCCCGGAGGTCCAACGCTGGCAGGTAATTTTAATGGTTGGAATCTTACTCAATATAGGATGACGCAGGAACTTCCTGTTGTAAATGGTCAGGTTATTTACAAGGTAACCATGAACCTTGATACCTCATTATATTTAAAGTATAATTTCTTTAGCGACACAACAAATGCTGCTCATGAGGAATTACCTAATTCTTGTTCGGTAGGAGGTAATGGTAAACCATGGAAGTCGCGTTGGGTCGATTTGCCAAATGTATCAACTGTGTTTCAGCCGGTTTGTTTTGCATATTGCCTATGTTCAGATACGAACAAAGTCAAGGTTCGTTTTCGTGTAGATATGTCTAATACACCTCTTGGCAATAGCTACGCGCACATTATTGGAACATTTAATAATTGGGATCCGCTTGCTGATATTACCTATCCTTTCTTACCCAATATTTATATTCAAATATTTTTGCTAGAAAAGGGTAGTACACACTTCTATCGTTTCTTGCGTGATGGCAGCCTCATTGGTGGCGAAATAGTACCAGCCGCTTGTGGTTGGCCTGATGGTAACGGTGGCTATGTACGCAGAGTGGATGTGGGCCAAAAGGATACCATACTGCCGGTAGTGTGCTACAGCGAATGTGACACTCCATGCAATGCTATTGGACAAAAGGAACTTACTTTTAAAGTTGATATGAGTCAAACAACAATTGGCCCCTTTGGTCCTCATGTTGTTTGGAACTATGCCGGTATGGCCTCCAACAAAGTAGCCATGATAAATGGTGGAAATGGAATTTATTATGTCTCGGTATTTGTTGATACCGCTACGGTTATCGAATATAGATTTTTGCGAAGTATTTATGATGTAGACGCAGAGGTAGTTCCCATAGCTTGCGACAATGCGAATGGAAACCGACAAATCACTATGGGCACTAATAGTGTAATACTGCCAATAGTCTGCTTTGGAGGTTGTACAAGTTGTGGAAACAGCAACTCTACCGATGTAACTTTTAGGGTAGACGTGGCCCAGTCAGGGTTTCAATCTGGAGTTTATCTGGCTACAAATAAAAATGGATTTAACCCGGTGCCAATGAATCAGATTGGACCTACACTTTTTTCATTAACCTTAAACTTGCCTCAAGGCGATACGCTTCAATATTTTTTCCTAAACGATATTGGATTTGGAGGACAGGAAATAGTACCTATACAATGCGGTGTCCTTGATGGTAACGGTAACTTTGTGCGAGAGCTTATTGTTCCCACCACTGCGCTTTTATTGCCTGATGTATGTTTTAGCGATTGCATCTTGTGCCCACCACCACCTCTAAGTAATGTTACTTTTCAGGTTAATGTATCGCAAACTAACATAGGCACAAATTTTATGTACCTGGCCGGAACTTTTAATAGTTGGGATACCACTTCGCTGCAAATGGTAAACTTTGGAAACGGTATATGGAAAAAAACAATTAGCCTTGATACCACCGCTGTTCATCAATATAGATTTTTTGTTGGAAACACTTTTGCCGGAAGTGAAACAGTAAATCCTGCATGCGCTGTACCTGATACTGTGGGTGGCCTCAGTCGCGAAATTGCTGTTCCCGAAAATGATTCAACACTGGCAGCAGTTTGTCTTAATGAGTGTATCAATTGTTCGCCAGCAGTCAGTGTAACCTTTAAATGCGATTACAGCAAAGTTACAATTGGTCCGGGCAAACCGCATTTAGCCGGTGCATTTAATGGCTGGTCGCTTACTGCCACTCCATTAGACTCTATGGGTAATGGGGTATGGCAAAAGACCTTGCTTCTTGATAGCACACAAACCTATCAATACAAATTTCTAAGTGATACCTTACTTACCGCTTACGAAATTGTGCCTCAGGTATGCGGAGTAAATAATGGTGGTTTCTTTAATCGTAATTTAAAAGTTCCCGAATCATCGGTTGCTTTACCATTGGTATGCTTTAGTGAATGCGGCCCTTGTATATTCCCCGACTCGGTAGATGTTGTTTTCAAAGTAGATTTATCAAACACACAACCGGGAGTTGGTGGCCCGCATTTAATTCGCTACAATCCTAATAATTTTAATACTACCAAATTCCCACTAACGTATATAGCCGGAAATGTTTGGGGTGTTATGTTACGATTAGATACCATGGAAACCATACAATATCGTTTCTCAACCGGATCTGCAATTATTACGAGCGAAACCGTGCCGCCATTTTGCGGTGTTTCAAACGTATTCCATGGTTTTGTTCGCTCGCTAAAGGTTCCTAAAGTTGACAGTGTGCTTGCCACGCGTTGTTTTGCAAGTTGCATAGCCTGTACTACAACACCTAAAGTAAAAGTTACCTTCAGAGTTGATATGGCACAAACCATTCTTGGTCAAGGTGGACCTCGCATTGCAGGATCGTTTAACAACTGGAATACATTTACTGATACATTGAAACTGATAGGCGGTACCACTTATGGTGCTACCTTGTTGCTTGATAGTACTAAAATTGCGGAATACAAATTCCTGAATGATACTGGTACAGGAGCTTACGAAATAGTTCCTGTATTGTGTAGCAACGGTAATGGTAATCGCGCATTAATAGTTCCTGAAACTGATACAATACTAGATATTGTATGCTTTAGCAATTGTGCAGCATGTCCGTATCCGGATACCGTAGATGTTACCTTTTTGGTAGATATGGTAAACACACCTCCCGGTCCAAACGGAGTTCATCTGGCTGGCACATTTAATGGCTGGAGCACAACAGCCACACCTATGAACCTGGTGGGAGGTACATTGTATTCCATAGTTCTTCCGCTCGATACTATGTTGAATATCGAATACAAATTCCTTTCGAATGATGATGCAGGTTCATACGAACTTGTTCCTCAGCAGTGTTCAAACATAAATGGAAACCGTTTTTTAGCGGTTCCCGAAACAGACGTAGTGCTCGATACCATTTGCTTTGCTACGTGTGGAAAATGTGTAATTCCCGATTCGGTAAATATTACCCTACAGGTTGATTTTACTAATACACCTCCCGGACCTAACGGGCCTCATATTGCCGGTACATTCAATAGCTGGAGTACAACCGCAAATCCGCTTACATTAATAAACGGAAATGTGTATGGCATAACGTTGCGTCTGGATACCACTTCAAGTATTGAGTATAAATTCCTGAGTGATGATAACGTACCAAGTTATGAAAATTTTGCCGGACCATGTCTTAACAGTAATGGAAACCGTTCTCTTGACATTCCTGAAGTTGATTCTGTTTTTCAAAAAGTATGCTTTAACGAATGTGATACCTGCATTGCTCACGACTCGGTATTAGTTACTTTGCAAGTAGATATGACCAATACAACCATTGGAATTGGCGGGCCGCATGTTGCCGGAACGTTCAACAACTGGAGCACCACTGCAACACCGCTGAACTTAATTGTGGGTAATATTTATGGCGTTTCATTGTGGTTAGACACGATGGATAATATCGAATATAAATTCCTGAGTGATAATGTTGCAGGTTATGAAACTGTTCCTTTTGCTTGTGCATTGAGTAATGGAAACCGTGGCTTGAACGTGCCTGAAGCAGATACAACCCTAGATGTTGTTTGTTTCTCAAGTTGTATTGCATGCTCAAGTATTGATTCGGTTAATGTTACGTTCCTGGTAGATGTTACAGGTCAAACGTTTGGAATTGGTGGGCCACATATTGCAGGATCATGGAATGGCTGGAGTACAAAAACACAACTAACGCAAATTTCAGGCAATGTATATGGAACAACAATAATGATTGACAGCTCCTTAATTATTCAGTATAAGTTTTTAACTGATAACAACAGCATGTTTGAATCGGTACCTTCTCAATGTGGAGTGCCTGATGGTTTTGGAGGATTTAACCGCGAGTTTGAAGTGCCGGAAATGGATGCAATAATAGATACTGTTTGTTTTTCTGAATGTACGTATTGTCCTAAAACAGATTCTGTAAAAGTGAAGTTTGTGGTAGATATGAGTAATTCATCGTTAGGTCAGGGAGGCCCTCATATTGCGGGAACATTCAACAATTGGAATGTATCATCTCATCCCTTAACTGATATTGGTAACGGATGCTTCGAAATAGAATTATGGCTTGATACTACACTTAGCATCGAATACAAATTCCTGAACGATAACAACACTAGCGGCTACGAGACGGTTCCACAAGCTTGTGGCGTGCCTGATGGAGTAGGCGGGTACAATCGATTTTTGCAAGTTCCTGAAACGGATACCATACTTGCCAAAGTTTGTTTTTCAGAATGTAACGGTTGTATTCCTATCGGACTTGTAAGTGTAAATTTCAGAGTAGATATGAGCCAAACTGCTATTGGAAAAGGTGGTCCGCACTTAGCAGGAAGTTTCAATAGTTGGACACCCATACCAATGACTGCTTTAGGAAACAACATTTACGGTATCACCTTAGTGCTTGATTCAAGTAAGATATTCCAATATAAATTTTTGAGCAAAAATTCGTTGGCAGGAAGCGAAACAGTGCCTATGGCTTGCGGTGTTCAGGATGTGAATGGAGTTTATAATCGTGAGTTAGTAGTTCCCAACAATTTTACTATTTTACCTATTGTGTGTTTTAACGAATGTGGTGCTTGTGGGGCAACCAACAAAGCGGTAATTACCTTCCAGGTAGATTTAAAAAATGAAACGCCTGTTAGTCCTCACTTAGTTGGTAGTTTTAATGCATGGGATACTACTGCAACCGAAATGTGGAATCCTCTTGGCACCAAGTGGGTTTGTCAGGTAGTGCTTGATACCGGTGTTTTCCATCAGTACAAGTTTTTAATTGATTCAACTTTTGTGGGTGAAGAAATAGTACCTCAACTTTGTGGTGTTCCAAATGGACTTGGTGGTTATAATCGCGAAATAATTGTAACCATCTCCGATTCGCTTGACTGTGTTTGTTATAGTCAGTGCGGTGCTTGCACCGATGACTCGGTAAATGTTACCTTCCAGGTAGATATGCATGGAGCGGTAATTATGGGCAACCAAATAGTAAATGTATTTATTGCAGGAACATTTAATAATTGGGATCCAACAGCCACACCAATGTTTGATGTAAACAGCGATTCAATTTACACAGTAACGTTACGCCTGGACAGCACACAAACCATACAGTACAAATACCTGCGCGATAATAATTTTGGAGCTGTTGAAAATGTACCCGGTCAATGTGGAGTACCAGATGGATTTGGTGGTTTCAACCGAGAACTTGTAGTACCTGAGTTTGACATTACCTTGCAGGAAATATGCTTCAACTTTTGCACTATGTGCTTTGTTGGTGTAAACGAAATTTTGGAACTAGATATAGTGAATGTGTACCCAAATCCTACCGATGGGATTTTTACCATCGATGTAACGGGCAATGCAACTGATATAACCATAGCTATATATGATAATAAAGGAGCCATGCTGCATACAACCAATGAGTCTGATGGCAACAAATACGTTTATGACCTAAGCAATCAGCCTAAGGGTATTTATTATATTCGTGTTTTAAGCAAAAATGGTATTGTAACTAAGAAGTTGGTAATTAACTAAGACTAACTTTAATTGATATTATCGAAGCCTGCAGAAATGCAGGCTTTTTTTTGGGTTAGATTAATTGTTTGAAATGACAATTAGAGTAGGTACTAATAGAAGTACAGATGTAATGTCTTCATAAGTTTTTGTAAGCTATAGAATATTATAGTTTCACACCGATAAAATAATATTCACCAGATAAAAATCGCCTTGGCAACTTACATCAAATTGCTGTTTGAGCATAGTTAGAGGTGAACATGTTTTAGCACTGCTAAAACATGATTTGTTAGTTTGTACTTTTTAGTTAGTTTTAATGCTCACTAATGCACTTTGAAAAATACACGCAACGTGGGTTGGTAGGTGGATGACGAAAAAATTATTTACCTTTTAAACCAAAAAATGAAACTACAAGAAAAACCCATCATACAAAACGCAAGTTACCGTAGCGGGGATTTACGGGTGCATTGGCCGAGCAATAATGTTTTGAAAAATCAAATTGAAAGTGAAAAATCAATATTTCAAATGCAATTTTTGAAATTATCCGATACGAATATGTGGTTGGTGAAAACACCAAACCACAAGCAGCATGTGGAATAAAAAGTAGAACATCCGTCTTGCAAATGAGGACGAGCAAGGTATAATCAAATCGTCTTGTAGTCGAGTGATAGTAGCACTGCTATTATTCAGTGCCGTTTTCAATAACCTTTTTGCAATTGTAAGCTAATGTGTTTACTAAATTAGTAAGGGGTTGCGTTGCCAGTATTTTCATCATCATGTTCAGGTCGGCTTGCATTACAAGTTGTAACTGACACTGTATACCTTCGCTCATTTCCGAAATTTTGCAATCAAGATCAAGGTAAAAAGGTGCTTTGGTTTTAACTAGCTTAATTAAATTGAACGGCATACGTTCAGTAATTACCAAACCTATACTAGCCATGTTTTTTATACTGAAACTACCTTCATTATGGTTCGATTGCCAATCTTCTACCTGATCGGGCATTATCATCTGGTAATTATTAAAATTACATAAAAACTCATAAACCCGAGCTGCAGGGGCATCAATGAGCACGCTATCACTTGTTATGTTAGTCATAATTATTAAACAGGATTTCTACCCCATTCCTGAGGATTAATGCGCCATTGCTGTAAGATGGTTAACTGATTAGGTTTGATATATTTTTTAGCTATGGCTTCTTCTATAAGAACATCGTAATTGCTAAGCGAGTAAAACTGACAATTTGCATTTTTAAATGCTTCGTTGGCTTCTTCAAACCCATACGTAAAAATAGATACCAGGCCTTTAACAACCACACCTGCTTTTCGTAACTCTTCTATTGCTGCTATGCTGCTTTTACCTGTGCTTACCAAATCTTCAACTACCACGCACGACTGATTTTTTTCATAGCCTCCTTCAATCAGATTTTTAAGGCCATGATCTTTACTGGCACTTCTCACATAACAGAAAGGTAAGCCCAATGCTTCGGCAACAAGCACACCCGGTGCTATGGCTGCTGTAGCTACTCCGGCAATTAGGTCAGGTTTGCCAAATTTACTTTCTATGAGTTTTGCAAATGATTGCCTTACATGTGTGCGAATTCGTGGATACCCTAAGGATAATCTATTATCACAATAGATGGGCGATTTCCATCCGGATGCCCACGTAAAAGGATCTTCGGGCTGTAGCTTAATGGCTTTAATTTGCAATAACTGTTCAGCTATTGTGTGAGCGGTATCTTTTTCTGTCATAAGTTTTATTAGTTTGAGACACTCATCATAAACTGGTAATCTTTAACCACCGTACGAAGAAACTCTTCGCGGTCGTTTTCAACTTTTACATTTAAAACCAAACTTACTTGTTCGCTTAATTGCTCCAGCAGTATGAAGTTTCTTCTTTTAAATGCATAATTAAATATCTTTTTTATTAGCAAGATATCATAGTCTGTTAAATTTGCTACTTCCTTATACGTAATATCATAGTCGGAATCAATTTCGGCAGCTATGTTAGTATTAATATTATATTTCTTGTTTAAACTAATAACGGCAGTGCCTGCAGCAATATCGCCCAACCGTTGGCCTTTGCCATTCATCAGTATCGTTACTACCGCTACTGAACCTCCCGACATAAAAATATCAATAATGCGGAACATCCATCGCATAAAAAAATTTGCAAAGGTTGCCGGTACACCATCTTTGCTTATTACTCTGATACGCGCAACCATTTTGCCTAATGTTTGTCCATCGAAGAGTACCTCGCACACAAGGCTGTATACCATGGCTGGCAGCCACAATGCAAATTGCGAAGCAGTGCTAAGGTCGCTATCAAAAAGTCCTTCAATAATATTATAAAGAATTAACCAGGCAACATAGAACAACAGGTCAAGAACAAAGGCACCAATGCGAGAACCTAAATTTGCTGCATCATAGCTTAAGGGCACATGCTGAGTAGTATGTATGGATACATTATTCACTTACCAAGGTTAATGATGCAAGTTAAATGATTTTTTTTTGAAGCAACAATTTAAATATTGATTTTGACTATGATGCCCAATTGGCTTTGCACATTTACGTAATGCGCAATTGTCGGTTAAATTAGTTATTTAAGCAAACCAGCCTCTTTTAAAGTAATGCGCTGTCCTTTGGCGTAAGGAGTTATAAACGCGTCTTCAAAACCGAGGTCATGTATTTGCTTAAGCATGTCTTGAGCATCTTTTAATTTAATAAAGTGACCAAGGGTATAACGTTTCATATTATTGTCGGCAAGTATAATACGCATGTCAGGAACTGAATTAAAACGTGCAAGCTCTTCTGCCGTAGGTTCTGTTTTGGCACCTATTTGAATGGTGTAGAACAAGTTCATATCCATTACTACGCCTTCTACAATATAATCTACAGGGGGCTTCATAGGTGCAGTAATGGTATGTTTATTCTTATCAGCCTTTTTAGCATCTTCTTTTGCTTTGTCCGATGCAGCTTTTTCAGCAGCTTTTAATTTTCGGTCAGCCTCGTCTTTAACCTTTAAGTCTGCCTGAGCTTTAGCTTTGCGGTCGGCTTCTTCCTTATCTTTTTTTAGCTTTTCGATTTTGGTATCTTCAATTTTCTTTTGTTCGGCTAACTGTTTGGCTTCATGCAACTTAAGGCTATCTTCTTTAGTTTTTCTGTTAATACTTACTTGCATGTTATGCTTGTCGAGACTGTCCTGCGTGGCTTTTTGCCTGGCCTTCCATGATATCATTGCATCATGCGCCTTGGTACTATCAGCTTTTTCTTTTGCCAATTTCACGCGCGCTTCCTCTTCCTTTTTCTTTTCAGCAGCTACTTTTTCTTCGGTTAGTTTTTTTTGATCTTCAATTGCTTTTTTTTCAATAACCTTCGTTGGTGTTTCTTCCGATTTTTTTGCAATTATGGTACTAGGTTGCACATTTTTTTCTTCGTTGCGCTCGTCTTGTGTTTTGTTTTCATAAGTTGTAACGGTTACCTTATTACCTGCCGCAGCATCACCTTCTTCCATGTCAATTTTATATTCTTTAAAGGCATTGAATAAGCAGGTAGCAAGCGTGAGCTGATTCTTATCGTTAATCATAAATTTTTCTTCGCGGGGGTTGGTAAGGAATCCGGTTTCTACAAGCACGCTGGGCATAGCTGTGCGCCATAGAACAACAAAGCCTGCTTCTTTTACTCCCCGGTCAAAACGCCCGGCCTTTTCGGTAAATTGATACTGTACCTTGCTCGCAAAAATGAGGCTCTTGTCGCGATACGTGTTTTGATACAGGTTGAAAATAATATTGCTTTCAGGCGAATTAGGGTCAAAGCCATCGTATTTGGTTTTGTAATCTTTTTCTAAAAGTACCGATTCGTTTTCACGTTTAGATACTGCCAGGTTATCTTCGCTCTTGTGCAATCCCATCACAAAGGTTTCGGTGCCATAGGCAACTTTGCTGCCACCATTACAATGTATACAGATAAATAAATCGGCCTTATTACGGTTGGCAATTTCTGCACGCTCATGCAATTCGACAAATACATCCGTCTTGCGGGTGTAAATTACTTTTACATCATCAATATTATCTTCAATGAGTTTGCCCAACTTTAAAGCAATTTTAAGGGCCACATCTTTTTCTTTACTGCTAGCGCCTTTGCACCCATGATCATGTCCACCGTGCCCGGCATCAATAACTACCGTTTTAATTTTATATCCTATCCGTCCAACTTGCTGCATAGATAACAGCATGGGCGACACCAACATTAAGATAATAACTAAGGTCTTTTTCACGTTTTGGATAATTTAAATTTAATTTGACAAAAATTTCAATTCGATTGCTCAGCGGAGAATCGCAAATATGATGAATCTTTATTACATTTTCCATACTTGGCAAGTACAAAGCAATATGTTTTTAAAGGTATGTTTGTTAATATTATTCCATGTTTTTTTTGTGGGAACAATCTATGCGCAACAAGACACTGCAACGGCTAAGGCAGATACAGTGAGCAAAGGAGATAGCATGCAAGTAAATATGTCGAGTGACTTGCAATCCAAAATAAAGTATACCTCATTCGATACCATCGACTTTGATATTGCAAATAACAAGGTATACTTGTATCGTAAAGCGCAAATCGATTACGAAGACATTACACTTAATGCAGATTGGATAGAGATAAATTGGAAAACAAGCACCATCTATGCCAAGGATTGCCTGATAGCAGTGGTAAAATAGTTGGAGTACCCGTGTTTAAACAGAATACAGATGAAGTTAAAGCAGCTACTATTTTATATAACTTCGAATCTAAGAAGGGCGAGATTTCGGGTATTGTGACCAGGCAGGGCGAAGGGTATATACTTGGCGATACAGTAATAAAAACAGCGGGCGATGATTACTTTATAAAGTCGGGTAGGTATACAACCTGCGATGCCGAGGAGCCTCATTTTTACATTAAATCAGATAAGTTGAAAGTGATAAAGAATAAGCAGGTAGTTACAGGGCCTGCTAATTTGTATATCGAAGGCATTCCCACTCCGCTTGCAATTCCCTTCGGATTTTTTCCAAATAAAAGGGCAGAAGTTCAGGTTTGATTTTCCTAAATACGGAGAATCGAACGAACTGGGATTTTTCTTTAAAGAAGGTGGCTTTTATTTTGGATTAAGCGATTACATTGATCTTGCCATAACAGGGGACATATACACGCTTGGCAGTTGGGCCGGCAGCATTGCTACCAATTATGCACTTAAATACAAATACAGCGGTAACTTTGATTTTAGCTACAGCCGCATAAGAGTAAGTGAGCCTGAGTTGCCCGATTATTCGCTTAACAAAAGTTTCTTTGTTAACTGGACGCATAGACAGGATGGAAAGGCAAGACCAAACTCATCTTTCAGTGCATCGGTGCGGGCGGGCAGTAGCAATTTTTATCAGGTAAATATTTCTACGCCTACCAACTTCTTGCAGAATACCTTTAATTCATCTATCAACTATTCGGTATTTAGCTCACGCAGGCCACTCAGTTTGGCTTTGGGTGCCAACCACTCTCAAAATACAATTACAAAAAAGGTTGATATTGCACTGCCAACAATTGCACTTACCTTAGGAGCTACGTATCCATTTAAACGTAATGATGCCATTGACAGAGAGCGTTGGTATGAAAAAATAAATTTTAGTTATACTTCGGCCGCTATTAATTCAATCGATACCTATGATTCGCTTTTGTTTAAAAAGGAAACATTGCAACAGATGCGCAATGGAGTGCAACACAGCATTCCTATTGTTACTACCATTAAGTTCTTGAAATATTTTAATCTGAATCCTTCGTTTAACTATACTCAATATTGGTATTTTAAATCGCTTGAAAAATCATGGAATAAAGATTCGGCAGTGGTTGATGAAAAAGCTATTGCAGGGTTCAACATAGCACACAGTTATCAGGCAGGTGCTGCCCTTAGCACTCGTATATATGGAACGCTGATGCATAGAAAAGGTTGGTTTGCCGGTATTCGTCATATTATGACACCATCAGTAGCATACACATTTCGCCCTGACTTTGGAGAATATAAATATGGTATTTACAGATATGTGCAAATAGATTCTATAGGAAATACGCAGTTATATAGCAAGTATCAAAACGGTCCATATGGAAGTCCGCAAGCAGGTAAATATGGCTTTGTAAGTATGGGCCTTGATAACAATTTTGAAATGAAAACACGTTATTATACCGATAGCAGTGGCATGGAGTATAAAAAGTTTCGCATACTTGAAAACCTTGGAATTAATACCGGCTATAACATGGCACTTGATAGCATGCAATGGTCACCCTTGTCTATAACTGCGCGCACCACCATTAAACAAATGGTTAATTTATATGCCAATGCAAATTATGATTTTTACGGTGCCGATTCTCTGGGCAGGCGTATTAAATACTTTCACAGTCAGGTAACCAAACAATGGCTGCGTTTTACCAATAGCAGCATGGGCTTATCTTTTACATTGAATAATCAATCATTTAAGAGCGAAGAGAAGCGTAAAGCTCAGGAGAAAAACAAACCGGTTGGCATAGTACCTATTATTTGGAGTGTTACAACTAACTATAACTTAGATATTGTGGTTGTGGCAAAAAGAAAGAATTGACACAAACGCTGAATTTCTCTAGCGATATAGGTCTTACTCCAACTTGGCGAATAAACTTAAGCAGTGGCTATGATTTTATTAATAGAGGGTTAACCTATACCTCGGTTGGATTTGCAAAAGACCTGCATTGTTGGGAGATGCGATTTAACTGGGTGCCCAGTGGTTTTCAACAAAGCTATTTTTTTTCTATCAATGTTAAGTCAAGCATGCTGCGTGACCTTAAGCTAGAAAAGAAAAACGATCAGTATGATCGTTAGATATTAATAGCCTGACAAAGGGCAATACTGCGATTATGGATATCATAAAGTTTAATTAAGCAGCATTTACCCAAAAAAAATTGCAAAATGTTTTGGTACTCTAAAATGATATACTATTATTGCAACCGATTTAACTCTCAATTCGGTTTCCTTTAATTACATTTTAACTGCAGGAAACTAAATCCAAAATTCAATTCCTATTGAAAATATAAATCAAAAAAGTATTTATTTAGTTCGTTTCGGGTTTTTATATCTTAAAGTTTATTTTTTTTAAGATGTACGAAGTAAATTAATGAGTGAAAAATTACTAAACAATAAAACTCGAATTAAGCCTGCATTAAAGGACTAAAAACAAAGCGTTATTTATTGATAAAATTGTGAGCATGAGGGTGGTACAGGAGCCACTCAAACCTTAGCCAAATTTTAAACTATTAAATCCATGACAATTAGTTATCAGCCTAAAGCAGCGTAGTAAGCAATAGCCTTAAAAAGCTAATCCTGTAAAAAATAAACGTTTTATTGTGTTTAAGCACAGCAATAAAAAAATAATCAGAAACATTAAAAAAGAATTATGTTAGAAAACGAAATTCAGGGAGACGAAGCCCCAAAGCGTAAGCGTGTTACAAAAAAAGAAGCCAAGGATCCTTCAGAGAAAAAACCAAGAACCCGCAAAGTGGTAGAGTCTGCGAGTGAGCCGGAAGCAGAAGCGGCAGCGCCCGATTTATTTGCCACGGCAACTATTGAGACAGAAGAGACCATAGCCAATACACCACCACCGGCTGTAGAATCAACAGAAGATGCTAATACAGATGCTAATAAACCCAGACAACGCCAACGCATAAGCGTGGCGCTTGAAAATATGGATGATGCGCCCCCGGCAACAACAGCCACAAACAATGTACAAAATAATGACGAGCCGAAACCGGCAGAAAGCAGCCGTTCGCTTATAAAGCCACCATCGCTTTCGCAGCCTGTGATTCAGTTAAATCAGCCACGAACCGAAATGCCACGAAGACCACCTTCTGATTTTCAGCCAAACAGCGGTGGTTATAATAGTCAGCGAGAGCGCAAAATTCATGAGATTAATACAGATATAGATGGAGCGGTAGCTGCCGAAGGAGCACTCGAAATAATGCCCGAAGGCTTTGGATTTTTGCGTAGTTCCGATTATAATTATCTGGCATCGCCCGATGATATCTATGTGAGTCAATCGCAAATTAAACTGTTCGGGTTAAAGACGGGAGATACCATAACGGGTATGGTGCGTCCACCACGCGAAGGCGAAAAATATTTTCCACTTATTAAAATTGAGCATATCAACGGACAGGAGCCTGCGTTTATACGCGATAGGGTGCCTTTTGAATATTTAACACCACTTTTTCCGCAGGAAAAATTTGATTTAAGTACAGGAGTAAAGTCTAACTCGACACGTGTGATGGACATGTTTACTCCAATAGGTAAGGGGCAACGCGGATTGATAGTGGCCCAACCAAAAACGGGTAAAACAGTGCTACTAAAAGATGTAGCAAATGCTATTGCAAAAAATCATCCGGAGTGCTACATGATTGTGTTATTGATAGACGAGCGTCCCGAAGAAGTTACTGATATGGCGCGAAGTGTGAATGCCGAAGTTATTGCATCCACGTTTGATGAGCCTGCGGATAGGCATGTGAAGGTTGCAAACATTGTCCTTGAAAAGGCCAAGCGCCTGGTAGAGTGCGGTCATGATGTGGTCATATTGCTTGACAGTATTACGCGCCTTGCGCGAGCTTACAATACGGTTGCACCTGCATCGGGAAAAGTGTTGTCGGGTGGGGTAGAAGCGAATGCACTGCATAAGCCTAAAAGATTTTTTGGTAGTGCACGCAAGATAGAAAATGGTGGCTCGCTAACCATACTGGCAACTGCATTGATTGATACAGGCTCGAAGAATGGATGAGGTTATTTTTGAAGAGTTTAAAGGAACCGGTAACATGGAGTTACAGCTCGATCGTAAGTTAGCTAACAAGAGGGTTTATCCTGCTATTGATTTGGTAGCAAGCAGCACAAGACGCGAAGATTTATTAATGCCAAGAGATATGTTGCAAAAAATGTGGGTGCTACGTAATCATCTTTCTGACATGAACCCAAGTGAGGCTATGGAATTTTTGCTCGATCGTATGAGAGGTACCAAGAGTAACGAA
This sequence comes from Bacteroidota bacterium, assembly GCA_016714535.1. Classification (NCBI taxonomy): domain Bacteria; kingdom Pseudomonadati; phylum Bacteroidota; species Bacteroidota bacterium. The sequence continues at coordinate 129,673 of JADKDR010000009.1, read as the reverse complement.
GAGTTTCTGGTGTCTATGAATGGTTAGAAATAGAAATGATTAAAGTAATTATTCTAGTATAATAATTGTAACTTGTAGTATATACAAAACATCTATTTGCGAATGCAGATGGATGTTTTTTTTTGGATAAATAAATTACAATGAATTGAAGAAGCTGATTGCATGCATAACACAAATTACAACCATAGCAAACGCACGTGAGCATGCGGCATTGCGGCAGGGATTGTAGTGGATACCCCGCAAACATTTTTTTTTGCCTTAGTGTAAAAAAAATAAAAAGCGATAAAAAAAATGTGAGGAGTAGGAACGTAAAGCCCGTGTGCCGCCCAAATAAGGGATATGTGAGATTGTATACAGGGTAAAAGTAAACAAGGTTGAAAATGGATTTGTTAATTTGGTATGCGGCATATTTTTTTTGCTTCGTTTTAATCAGCGTGATTATAGTACTACTTTTGCGCTCCTATGCAACTGGAAGACATAATAAAGACACGCGGTTTTGAGAATGACCATCACCGTGCGATTGTAAATTTAATGCAATTGAATTACGAATTGAAATTGCGTATGAAAACGGAATTAAAATTGCATGGACTTACGCTGGAGCAATTTAATATTCTGCGTATTTTAAATGGGCAATATGGTCATCCACTTAGTATAACCGAAATACAGAACAGGATGATTGAGCGAAGCAGTAATTGCTCGCGCATAGTTGACCGGCTTGAAACCAAGAGCCTGGTGTACAGGAAAAAGGATAGTACAGATAAAAGAAATATTGCTGTGTGTATTACGGCATCAGGTATGTTGAAGATTGATCAGGCGAGTAAAGCAATGAGGCGTATGGAAGGTGAGTTGCTTAAATTAAATGCTGCGGATGTAAACATGCTGAATGTGATTTTAGATAAGGCAAGAAATGTGTTGTATAAAAATTAATTTATAATTGAATGAAACATTTAATAGGGATAGCATTTTTGGTTGTACTGATGCAAGTGTGTGCGGCACAAGAAAAAAAGGAAAAAACCAAATCGCCATGGAAGGACAAAATTAGCGTAGGTGGTAATTTGGGTTTGCAGTTTGGAAACCCAACATTGATTGATGTATCGCCAACGTTGGGGTATAGGGTAAATGAAAAGTTTATGCCCGGTATAGGGGCAACGTATATTTACAACTCGTGGCGCGACTTTGATGGTAATAGAAGTCAGATTAGCGTTTATGGAGGACGATTATTTGCCAGATATATGGTGATTAGTAATCTGTTTTTGCATGGAGAATATGAGGTGCTTAATTTTCCCTTGTATGCCGATAATACCAGCCGGCAGTGGGTTCCGGCACTGCTGGTAGGTGGAGGGTATTCGCAACAAATAGGAAACCGATCGTCTGTAAATGTGATGATACTTTGGAATGTATTGCAGGATGGTACACGTCCTTCTTTGTATAACAATCCGATTATAAGGGTTGGGTTTAATTTATAGATGCAGGTAAAATATTGGCTTATCTACGAAGTATAATAATTTGTCGAAAAATATTTTTTGCGGCTCGCATGATTTCTCGTTTTATTTTAGTTTGGTTGTTTTTCGCTCAGTGTTAGCGGATTTTTTCAATTGAAACATTTAATATCACATTTTTTTTTCAATCAAGCTTTCCTTGTAAATTACAATTGCAGAACAGATAGATTGAATAAAAACTGAGCTGCATAATTATTTAGAAAAATAATTTGCTAAGCTCTTACTACCTAAATAAAAATAATTGCAAGCGATGGTTGCCCGCTAGATTCAATACTTGCCAACTAAGGTAGTAGCATTGCACTTGCTATTAATGCTTAATTATATTGCCATCTTCCATTTCGATAATACGATTTGTGCGCTCAGCAAATTCCATATCATGTGTTACTATCAATAATGATTGCTGAAGTTCGGCACATATCTCCTCAAAAATATTAAAAACAATTTGACTATTTTTTTTATCCAGGTTACCTGTTGGTTCATCGCCCATTATAATAATTGGATTATTGATTAGCGCTCGCGCAATGGCTACACGTTGTTTTTGACCTCCTGATAATTGGTTAGGCTTTTTAAGCGCTTCATTTTCAATCCCAAGTATTTTAAGCTTTTCGTAAGCATGGTGTTCTACTTCTTGTTCGGTTATGTTTCCAAATTTTAAGCCGGGCAACATTACATTGTGCAATACCGAAAACTCATTTAGTAGGTAATGGAACTGGAATACAAAACCAATTTTTTGATTCCTCACCATGGCAAGTTCGCTTTCTTTTTTATTACGCATGGCAATGCCATCAATGTATAGCTCACCTTCGTAGGCTGTATCCATAGTAGAGAGGATATAGAGTAAGGTTGATTTGCCGCAACCCGATTTGCCAATGATTGAAACAAAGTCGCCTTTGTTTATGCTGAAAGAAATTTCTTTCAGCACTTTTACCGAAACAGGGTCGTGAAAGTATTTGGTAATGTTTCGCGCTTCAAGTATTGGCCCACTCATATTATTTGCCGCGAATAATTATGACAGGATCAATCTTACTTGCCTTGCGCGAAGGAAAATATCCTGCCAGATACGTAGTAACAATGGAAAATGTTGCACCAATTATATAAAACTTTGGATTGTAATTGATGGGATACGTTTTTATCGAGGGTAATGAAGCCGTATTAAAAGGTATAAGGTCAATCATGTAAGAAACACCAAGACCAAAAAGCAACCCTGCAGCACCACCTGCTATACCTATAGAAGCAGCTATGGTTATGAAAATCTTGTTTACATCGCTTCCCGAAAATCCGGTGGCTTTCAAAATGGCAATTGAATCCATTTTTTCGTAAATCATCATATTCAGGATATTGTAAATTCCAAAACCGGCAACTATGAGTAACGTTATACCAACAGCATAGGATATCAATGTTCGCACAAAGCTTCCGGTTTCAAATTGCGAATTTGCTGTTTGAATGTCTATTGCATTCACATCAAATATCTTCTCAAATTCTTTTGAAACGGCTGGGGCCGTATTTATATCCTTCAGTTTAATCTGAATATCGGTAACATAATTTGACGACTCTCCAATTAGTTTTTGTGTAGTAGTTATTGAACAATAGCTCTGCACATTATCAAGATCGCGAAGCCCTGATTGAAAAAAGCCCACTACTTTTAACTTGAACTGTTCGCCACGAGAGGTAGTCACTTGCACGGCATCGCCTAACTGAACCAACATTTTTTCAGCTATACCGCTACCAAGAATTATGCTGTTGGGTGTGTTTTTTAAATCGATATAACTGCCCGCAACTACATAATCTTCAAATAAAAATAATTTGTTCTCAGCCTCCACATCTATACCATTAATTACTCCATTGAGGTCAGCCATTCCAACATTATAAAATATTTGCGTAGTAATTTTTGGTGCTACTCCCAACACGCGCGCATCTTTTGTTAATGCCGATGTAATGGCTGCGCTATTATATATTTCTAAGCGTTGTGTTCTTGGTTTTACCGAATTGATAAAATGATAGGCTCCTCTAAAAGCAGGTACTCTATCAATGGGCTGTTCTTCGGATGGTTTTATTTCATTGTACAAACGTATGTGTGGAGTTCGATTAAGAATAAGACCATCAAGTAAATCATTTAAGCCGGCCATAAAACTTAGCAGGCTTATAAACATGGTAATACTAAATGTTACCCCAATGGCTGCCACCATAGTTTGTCTCCATCTTGCCATTAATAGCGAAAAAGAAATGCGATATATCAGTTTGTACTTCACTGTGTGGGCTCTATAAGATAGTCGTCAGCTGTAATGCCTGATATAATTTCTGCCTTTTGATAATCCATTAATCCAGTTTTAACAGCTACTTTATCTCCATTACCCTTAATAACCATAGAATCGTTTATCAGATAGTTTCGTGGAATTAGTAATGCCTTCTCTTTGGAAGCAAGTACAATATTGGCTTCAAACGAAATGTTTGGATAGAGTAATGCGGGTTGCTCAATAAATTCAGCTTCTACCAAAAAAGTTTTGCTACGCTCATTCATAAGCGGGTTTACCTTTGTTACCTTGGCTTTAAATGCCTTTCCTTTATAACTATCTAAGGTTACAGCTACTTCCATACCTGTTTGAATTTTAAAAATATCAAATTCATCAACCTGCATCTCAAGTATAAATTCGCTTGCATTTCCAATTACACATAAAGGTGATTGAATACCTACCATTTCGCCTTTGGTTTTTGTAAGGCTGTATATAACTCCTTCAATTTCGCTTCGTACTATATAGTCATCGGTAATTTTGTTGGATATAGCGAGATTTTTTTTCGACTGATTTGAGTTAAAATTTAATTGTCTCTCAAGGTCTTTAAGTTTTACAATTGATGAGTAATATGTGTTTACCGCATTTTGAAATGCAAGCTCCTTTTGTTCGAGTTCAATGCGTGTACCTACTTGCTGTTCCCACAATGCCTTTTGTCGGTAGTACATAAGCGAGTCGCTTTTCATTTTCTTGAATGCAAAATCAACCATCAATTTTGCTTCGCTCAACTTGCCCTGATTAGCTTTAATGTCAGCAAATGCCGCAGTAAGTTCCGCGTTATCTTTATTTATGCGCTGTATATCATTTGCGATGGATAGTATGGGTGTGCCCACTTTTACGGTATCACCTTCTGACACAAATACTTGATTGATTATTCCGTTTACTGTAGAAAATGCCTGATATTGATTTTCACTCTTCACCACGCCCGATGCATAGATAGACTCTGTTATTGATTGAAAGGCGGGTTTTAATTTTTTAACCTTGCTGTTGCAGGAAATTATAAGGCAGGCAAACAGCATAACACTGATAGATTTAAACATGAGCCAAAACTCTGACATTTAATCTTGTAAAAAACTGACTTGTATCATAAATGGAATTGACCAATGTCAGCTCGCGGAAAACGAAAGGGCACATCGCAACATGTAACCAACCCTTATTCGAATCCCAACACCAATTACTACTCCTTATAATCGGTTCTACTTTTCAGTTAATGTCGAAGCTAAAAATCTATTGTGACAGTAGTGTCAGCCGCTATAATCGGAGCCATTTCAAGAAAATTTTATTTCGTTAAACGAAATAAACAAGTGTAAGTATCGTATAGGCTATTACTAAGAACATTATTTTCATTGATTTGTGTAGTCGCCATGTTTGCAATACAAAGCATACACTAATTGTAGCATTATAAAAAACAGAAGGAATATTTAGCATGACCCTCATTCAAAACATCACATTAATTATTGCTGCAAGCTTAGTATCGTGTAGTAATCCATTTGCAGAAGAAGTAAAAAAAAACAAGCCGGCCTTAAACCTTACAACAGCCCGAATAAAGGCCGAACAGGCTTTGCAATATTGCAGAGCTAATAAATTCAATACCGACTTCTGCATATTAATTGATATTAGTTTGCACTCAGGTGTTAACAGGTTTGTGGTATGGAATTTTGAAACTGATAGTATAACACACCGTTTTTTAGTTGGGCACGGCTGTTGCAAAAATCCATGGAACGAAGACGATTCAAAGGATAATCCATCATTCAGCAATATAGATGGAAGTCATTGCTCATCCTTAGGCAAGTATAAAATTGGCGAAAGGGGAAATAGCGATTGGGGCGTCAATATAAAATATCTATTGCATGGTCTTGAAAGCACTAACAATAATGCCTGCAAGCGTTATATTGTTTTTCATTCCTGGGAGGTAGTCGCTGATGAGGAAGTTTTTCCTGACGGAACTCCTGAAGGATGGGGATGCCCAACTATTTCAAATAATAGTTTTCGTATTTTAGACCCGATGCTAAAAGAAAGCGCTAAACCAGTGCTTATGTGGATTTACAAATAGCACAGTTTACAGAATTTATTTTATCCATTATAATATAGATTACTAGCATCATAATTCCTTTTACTTTTGCGCAAGAGAAAAAATCTTTTTTTTCAAACAGGCTGGTGCAGTTGCATCCTCATAATTCTTAGTTTAAGCGACAAGGAAGAGGGTTGGAAAAAAACGGGAGCCATCTTAAAATTTTTATTTTATATGAATTATCTATCAGCAGATGAAGCGGTGAAAGTGGTACAAAGTGGTAACCGTGTTTTTATACAAGGCAGTGCAGCCACTCCTTCGGTTTTGCTCAAGGCATTGTTCAAGCGCAAACAGGAATTAAAAAATGTAGAGTTGGTAAGCATTACCACTTTGGGTGAAGACCTGTTTAAACCTGCAGATATTGGCGGTAGTTTTTTTGTTAATTCATTATTCGTTTCGAATAATGTGCGCGAAATTGTTAATTCTGAGTTTGGAGAATATGTTCCGGTTTTTCTAAGTGAAATCCCCCTTCTTTTCAGAAATAACATTTTGCCGATAGATGTTGCATTCATTCATGTATCGCCCCCCGATAAGCATGGCTATTGCTCGTTAGGCACATCGGTAGATATAGCGCGCTCGGCTCTGGAAAATGCAAAGCATGTTATTGCACAAGTTAACAAACACATGCCGCGCACATTGGGCGATGGTATAATTTCCATTAATAAAATTGATACGCTTGTTGAAGTAGACCAACATTTGCCCGAGGTTAGTTATCTGAATAAAATGGACGAGAAATCCTTGACCATAGGAAGGAATATTGCAAACTTGATAGAAGACAGATCAACTATTCAAATGGGCATAGGTGCTATACCAGATGCTGTGCTCACTTGCCTTAATAATCACAAAGACCTCGGAATACATACCGAAATGTTTTCGAATGGTGTTATACCTCTGGTTAAGAATGGAGTTATCACCAATAAATACAAGACCAGACATCGTGGAAAAATAGTAACCAGTTTTGTCTTAGGTACCAGAGAGCTATATGATTTTGTAGACGATAATCCGGAAGTAGCTTTTTTAGATATTGATTATGTAAACGACACGAATGTGATACGAAATAATCCAAAGGTGGTAGCCATTAATGCGGCTATTGAAATTGATATAACCGGACAAGTATGCTCCGATTCAATAGGCACGTATCAATATTCAGGTGTGGGAGGGCAAATGGATTTTATTCGTGGGGCTGCACTTTCTCCCGGTGGAAAACCAATAATTGCGCTTAAGTCATCTACTAAAGAAGGATTTTCTAAAATTGTACCTTTCTTAAAGCAAGGTGCCGGAGTGGTTTCACCACCAGAGCACATGTACACTATATGTAGTTTCTGAATATGGTGTAGCTTATTTATTTGGAAAAAATTTGCAACAGCGAGCCAAAGCCTTACTGCAGATAGCGCATCCCGATAACCGCGAAGAACTTGACCGCGAAATTTTCAAACGTTTTGGATAGCCTATTATAATTTTATAAGGCATTTCGTTGAATTATTATTATAGTCTGAGTGACTGATAGATGCAGGATAAATACCATTTTGATGAGCTATAATTTTATAGCACGCAATTGGCCACATAGTTAATATGGGCGGAACTAAGAAGGAGCCAAGTGTTTGGTTAAGCATCAATTCAAATTATATATATCTGGTAAAAACTAATTTTTATCATGTTTTTTACAAGCATTTGTCATTTTTTTGAAATGCATAAATGAATTGTTTTGTCAGTATAATAAATGTTATAAAAACAATTATGGATATTTTAATAGACAAATCGAAAAAGCTAATCGAAATACAGGCAGAATTTCAAAAGCGATTTCCATTTTTGAAAATTGAATTTTATAAAAAGGGACATGCACAAGGCGAAGGCTCAACGAAAAATAGCACACTAAACACAGAGCAAACAATAGGAGAGGTGGGTGGAAGTAATGTAACAGAAGTGTTTAAAGTGCATGGATTAATGACCGTAGCTGAGTTGGAAAATGCCTTTGGTCAAACCTTTAGATTATCGGCTCAGGTTTTTAGAAAGTCAGGCACATTATGGTTACAAACTACCGCCACCGATAGCTGGACGCTTGCAGAGCAGAATAAGGAAGGAATGGAGAAAACCGCAAGCAATGGCGAAGATAGAATTGATGCTATGGACTTACATGATTTAGAATAACCTCTTAAACTATCTTTAAAATATGAAGACAATTTTTTTTCCTACTGATTTTTCAGTGAATGCAAATCATGCACTAAAATTTGCCACAAGTATTGCAGAGGCAGCCGATTGTAAACTTGTTTTGTTTCACGCTCACAAACCATTGATAGGTAGCTATAACAGTATACCCGGCTTGGTTGCCGAAGAGAATGCAGACGCGACAAATGAGAACATTAAGAAATTAAACGCTTTAAGCAAGAAGTTGGATACCTTACAGATTGTTGAATCAGTAGCAGTGGGTGATACGATTGAAGAAATTCTGCGTGGAGCTCAAAATTGTAATGCAGATCTCATAGTGATGGGAACACATGGTGCAAGTGGATTGCGAAAAGTGCTTTTTGGCAGCAATACTGCAAAAGTAATTGCAAAGTCTGAATTGCCTGTGTTGGCTGTCCCGCAAGGATTTCACTTGCAGGAAATTAAAACCATTCTTTATTCAACCGACCTTAAAAATCCTGCCAATGAGTTAAAGCTTTTGCTTCCTTTAGCCAAAGCGCTCAATGCAACTGTGCAAATCTTATTCATAGATTATGGTTGGCATGAAAATACCAAAGTAAAAAAGGCATTTGAAAAGCAGATAAAATCCTGGACATATAAGAACATTAAAGTCATTGAGCAAAAGGCAAGCATAGACGAACCCATGTTAAATCTAATTAAAACATATGTAGAAAAGCATAAGCCGGACATTATTGCCATGTTTCCAACCAAACAATCATGGTTCGAAAAGTTTTTGTTTGGCAGCAAAACCGAAGAACTTGCCTATCAGCTAAATGTACCATTGCTTTCTATCAGGAAATCTACTGTAAAATCTAACTGAAAATAATACCTATGAAAATTCTAGCACCAACCGATTTTTCTCCCTTATCAAGAGTAGCTGTTTCCTATGCAGTAAGTCTTGCCAATAAACTTAATGCCGAACTTACCTTGATACATTTAGTGCATGTAGATTCAGCCCACGCAAGTCTTGCCGTAAAAAATCAATAGCCTCGAAGATACCTTAGTTGAAAATGCTGAACATGATTGTAAAGAACTAATCAATGAAATTAAATCGCAGGGTAACGAAAGCCTGAGCATTTCCTATTATGTAAAAAAAGGATACCCTTTAGAAGCTGAAGTCACTGATTTTGCAAAGGAAAATAATGTGTCGTTAATTGTGCTTGGCACCAAAGGAGCAAGCGGGTTGCAGAAAATTTTTATGGGAAGTAATGCAGCTGCCGTAATTAACAAAAGCGAAATACCTGTGATTACAGTGCCGGAGTTTGCTCATGTAAGCAGTATGAAGCATATCGTGTATGCAACAGACTTGGCAAACATGAGCGATGAAATGAAAGTACTTGTGCCTTTGGCTGAACTATTTGATGCAACACTGAATATTATACATGTTGTTTCGCCAAGTTCGCAAACAAAGATGGATGCTAAACAGATAACTCAGGATATTATTAAAGAAATGAACTATGATAAAATTACATTTCGTGTATCTGTGGATGATGATATTTTAGCTGCACTTGAAGCTTACATGGCTTTTATAAAAGCAGATATGCTGGCGATGTTTACCCACAACACTACTTTTATCGACAGGCTTTTTGCTGATAGCGTTACCCGTCAAATGGCTTTTCAAACTTCGGTACCCTTACTTACTTTAAAAAAAGTGTATTGATTTAGCAAAATGCCTAATGCGCGTTTGTATTGCGAAACTTAATAACAACTATTGTTTTGAAAAAAAAATACCGCACATCCATGCTCCTAAAGGATTTGTGCCGCATGCAGTTGGAAGTAAAATGGCGCATAGTTATGTCCCTATGGATGTTTCGCACAATTGAATTAGACGAGTTTGTTAAGCAAAAAGACCACTAGAACAAAATTAAAATATGCAATCTTGCATAGCAGCAACGAATTCCATTTATAACGAATAACAAATATCTCTTCAAAAGATGATAATTGTCATGATTTTAATAGCAGGGTGCTTTTAGCTTTGCCAAAAACGTAATATAAAAAAAACAAATTATGAAAAAAAGAGAACCGGTAAGTAAGATTATGATTTCAGATGTGAGCTCAGTTAATGAATTGGCTTCGTTAAAAGATGTTATGGCAACATTTAGGGATAAAAGAATAAGGCATATGCCTGTAACAAAAGGCGAAACGGTGATTGGGATAATTAGCGCTACAGATTTAAACCGATTGACCTTTGGTGCATTGTTCGACAATCAGGCGCATTCAGATGAGGCAGTACTTGATATGCTTACAGTACCACAAGTGATGACTCCCAATCCACGCACTGTGCATCCTGAAGATGCTATCAGAGAAATAGCCGAAATATTTGCAACCGAGCAATTTCATGCGCTACCAGTAGTTGAAGGCAACACACTCAGAGGCATAGTAACCACTACCGATGTTATCAAGTATATGCTTGAGCAATATTAATCGGTCTGCATTGTGATTATTTTTTGCAATGAGCATTTTGTACAACAAACTGCTTAGTTAGATTAATAAAGTACACTTAGCTATAAAAAGTGTTCCAACAGTAATAAAGGCATTGTATTAATTACAGTGCCTTTTGCAATTTATGTTATTGGTAATACAAGCAACTACAAAAGTTTGCAGAGCTTCTGTTTCTCGTTGCAACTAATGCAGTGTAATCAGAAGTTTTATTCTTCTTGAACACTTAAATAAAAAAATAGGGTTTTTATTAAAAGCTCAACCAAACGCTTAGCTCTGTTTAAATTTCTTTCAAAAGAATATATTGAAAACGATTACTTATTTTAATTTCGCAGCTATATCCAACAGTTATTCCTAATTTATTTCAAATAAAGTAATTCATTAAAACTAATATTTTATGCAAAGACTATCTTTAATCGCCTTGGCACTTGGTGCATCATTTTGCTTTGGCTTTACCTTTAAATCTTTTTTAGATAATAAGGGCGAAGAACCGGATCGATTGAAAAGAGTTACAGGTATAGGAGGAATATTTTTCAAATGTAAAGACCCTGCAAAAGTACGCGAATGGTATCATAAGCATCTTGGTCTAAGTACAAACGAATATGGTTGTGTATTCGAATGGTATCAAGGGGCCGATAGCTCGCGCAAAGGCTTTTCGCAATGGAGCCCGTTTAAAGAAACCACAACTTATTTTGCGCCATCCACTAAAGAGTTTATGATTAACTATCGGGTCGATAATTTAACAGCTCTTGTTGAAACATTAAAAAAGGAAGGTGTAACCGTAACTGATACCATCGAGACATACGACTATGGCAAGTTTGTACATATAATGGATGTGGAAGGAAATAAAATTGAATTGTGGGAGCCAAACGATGTTGAGTTTGAAAAGCTAGGTATTCAAATTGGAAGTATAACAACTAAATAAAAATGGTTCATTGTGTTAATTTCAAATTTTTAACTTTCAAATAGATTGAAGCATTTTAATTTGTTTGCAAGCGCAAAATCAGGCTTATATTTTCTATTGTTTTGTCAACTTATAGTTTCACTTTTTATCATTTGTCAATTTGATGGCATAGGCTATGAGGGCGATAGTGTAATGCATTACATGTATGCAAAGTACTCCTTTCATCATCCTGAATTGTTTTTTAATCATTGGGCCAAACCGGTTTATGTGTTATTGGCAAGTCCCTTTGCACAGTTTGGTACGAATGGAATAAAGTGGTTCAATGTGTTAGTCATGCTACTCACTGCATACTTTACTTTCAAAACGTGCGCGAAATTAAAATTTAACAACCCCCTAATTGGTGCAGTCATATTAATTTTTTCGCCCCTCGTTTTTGTGCTTACTTTTTCGGGACTTACCGAGCCATTGTTTGCATTAGTGCTGATAGGTAGCATCTATCTTTTGGTTTCTGACAAAACAGTTGCATCAAGTTTGCTAATTTCTTTTCTGCCATTTGTTAGAACCGAAGGCTTATTCTACCTATTTATTTTTGCCTTCTATTTTCTTATTGCAAAAAAATGGAAAATGCTTCCGCTATTACTTGTTGGGCATGTGTTGTACTCGATAGCCGGTTACTTTGTTTATGGTAATTTGCTGTGGGTAGTTAATAAAATTCCGTATGCGCGATTTAGCAGCAATTACGGAAGTGGAAAACTGATGCATTTTGTTGATCAGATGATTTACGTAGTAGGTGTTCCCATTTATATTCTTTTCTGGATTGGTGTGCTGGCAACCATAATACATGCAGTAAGAAGGCAAATTAATATCAAATTCGCTGTTTTTATTTTCATGGGCTTCTTTACATTCTTTATTGCACATACTGTTTTCTGGTATTATGGAATTTTCAATTCGATGGGATTAAAAAGGGTTCTGATTTGTGTGGCGCCTTTGTCTTCTATAATTGCTTTAGCTGGATACAATTTCCTTCTTGGTTTTTTTCAAAAGAAAAAAACGTTACTTCTTATTATTACCATTTTACTTCTTAGCTATATCGTTGTGTTTCCATTTACACCTAATAGGGCAGCAATTAATTGGCAGAAAGATATGTCACTTAGTGCAGATCAGCAGCTTGCAAAGCAAGCTGCATTACTAGTTAAAACAAAAGCTAACTCCGGTGCCCGGTTTTTTTATACGCATCCATATTTAAGCGAATCACTAATGTTAGATCATTTTGATACAACAAAGCATTTAGAGCTAAATACATTTTATAAAAAGCATATTCAATCGGGCGATATAATAATTTGGGAAAATTGGTTTTCGATAGTTGAATGCGGCTTAACTAAGGAGATGTTGGATAAGGATACTTCGATTATTAATCTTCATGTTTTAAAAGCACATGATGGCAATAGAGAGGTAGTCTATTCAATCTACCAATGCAAGTAATTTTGTATTCATATCAAAACGTAATAAAATTCCAGTAAGGCACTTTTTTTGGATTAAGTGGAATATCAGTTTAGCCATTTTCAGTTGATTTGCATTGTTGTGGGTTATCTTAATTTTTTGGGTGATTATCATTGTGATTAAATTGACTGAAACAGTTTGCAGTTCTGCAAATTGAAAAATTGGTTATTTAAGGTGAAAGTTTTAAAGCCAAATTATACAAAATGTTATAGTAAGATTAGTATCATTAAACAGATAATTGAGATTTTTGCATTAATATTGCCCTTACGTATTTATGCAAGTTAAAAACTAATAGCAAGAAAAATGAAACGCTTAGCTGTGCTTATTCTCTTTTTTCCGTTGATTGTAATAGCACAAAATTACACATCGTATTTTACAGGCAATATAGTCGATACGGTAACCATGCCTTCGGGGGGAATTTGCCTGATGGGAGGAGCAACTGAAGACGATAATGCAATGAAATGGTTTCTGCAAAATACCAATGGAGGAGATGTTTTGGTATTGCGCACTTCGGGAACCAATGGATACAATAATTACTTGTACTCCGGTTTAGGTATTCCGGTTAATTCTGTTGAAACTATCGTTTGCAATAGTGCAGCCGCAAGTAATGATGCGTATGTGCAACAACGTATACAGCAAGCCGAAGCAATATGGTTTGCCGGTGGCGATCAATGGAAATATATTAGCTATTGGCGCAACACTCCCGTTGATAGTTTAATAAATGATGGCATAAAGCAACGTCATATAGTTATTGGTGGCACTAGTGCAGGTATGGCCATTGAAGGGAAGTATTATTTTTCTGCACAAAATGGAACAGTTACATCAACAGCAGCACTTGCCAATCCATTTAATAGTATGGTTACGGTTGATTCTGCAGCATTTATTTCACATGCAATATTAAATAATGTTGTCACCGACACACACTTTGATAATCCAGACCGAAGAGGCAGGTTGTGTGTTTTTCTTGCACGCATTTTTTCTGACTACGGCATATATGGCAAAGCTATAGCTTGCGATGAATATACGGCAGTGTGTATAGACACCACCGGAAATGCAAAAGTATTTGGAGGATATCCTGCCTATGACGATAACGCATATTTTATTCAAACCAATTGTGAACTTACAAATCAGGCGCCTGAAAATTGTAGTAGTGGAAACCCGCTAACATGGAATCTTGGTGGCGAAGCATTGAGAGTTTATCAAGTAAAGGGCAATGCCTCAGGCCAAAATACTTTTGATTTAAACGATTGGAAAACAGGTGCCGGTGGTACCTGGCTTAACTGGAGTGTAAACGCAGGAGCTTTCAACTCACAAAACGGCAACCCGATTAATTGCAATTCGAGTGCAATACTAGAAACTAAGACTGATGAATCTTGGGAAGTATTTCCAAATCCTGTTGAGGAGCAAAGAACACTAACCATTCGATGCAAAGTTCAGCATACCGATACCCCTGACATTAGTTTGTATAACAGCAATGGTCAGAAAGTACACTTTGGGTTAGTGAAACAAAACAACAATGTATATACACTATTTTTTGTTAATCTAACTAAGGGCATATATCTACTTCAAATAAATGGGAATGAACATTCCTACTACACAAAAAAAATAATACTGAATTAGTAAGAGCCTGTTATGTATTTTTTGTCACATGTAATCACAACACGTTTAATTCTTTTCGAAAACCAGATAGCAACCTGCAAAGGCAACGATGATAGCAATGGAGGTAAGCCCATACATCAGAAAGTCGCGCCATTCGGGAATTACTTCTTAATACCGTAAGCAGCATACTAATAAATCCGATTACGCTTCCAACTGCCATTAGTGCCCATCCAAGAAAGGTGCGCTTTTCAAGTTTTAACTCTGCCATTATCTGCTCTATCTCTTCAGTCTCTACACTATCTTTAAATCTTTCTTTTAGGTTTCTAATAATTTCTTTTGAATCAGTTGAATTACTGATTGCTTCGATCTCTCTTTTTAAAACAACCTTGTCCATTGCTTAGATAGTTTAATGCACTAAAATTAGAAAATTTATTTCAATACTAAACATTATTTAGAGGTATTCGACTACAAAAAAAACATACAAAATCTATAGCTTCAATACTGCAGTGATGCTTAATGTACCTCATGCATCAAATAATCACAAAATAATTCTAGTAACCATAACCCCAACTGTCGCTTCTTCGCTTTCCTAAAAGTTGATAATTTTTTTCTTCTATTGCTTTTACTACCTGCGCTCTGTTTTTATAAAGCGACTTGTGATGATAATTATAATAACCAACTGACGCATACAAAAACACGGCACTCACCATAGCTACTTTCATTAGGGTAAGCCACCATTTATATTTTTCTATCAGCAGCACATGGCAATGCATACTGAAGAAAATTACCAGTGGCGCCATTATAAAAAAGGTGTGCGATGATGGGCCTTTTATAGAAAAGAAAAAACTGCAAAATACAAGCAGGTATCCAAGTAGCGTTAACAGCTTTATTTTGAACCATACCACATCTTTTTTAAATTTGAATGAAGCTAACAAATAACCGCCCACCATTAAAAATCCAAACAGTAGCAAATAAATTACAAAGGGTGTACTCCAAATACTATATTCAATTACTGCTAAGCGTTGCTTGGTTGAGCCTCCTAAAAAATAAGGGATTTCGAATGATGCAAAAGATAGATAGCGCAATAAAATAATTGGCAGGTTAAGTATGTTGCTTGCATTAAACACAATGTTTTCAGAAACATTTTTTGAACTAACTGAATTAAAATAGGTAGGCAATAAGGTAAGCGCTCCAACCAATAAACCTATAAGCAAGCTTCCGATTTTATAGGCTACATGTTTGATCTTTTCTTGTTTAACAATAAAGAAAAAAGAAATTCCTAAAAATGGCAATAACAACACAAACGATAAATGTAGTTGCATGATGCAGGTTATGCAAACACCCGTAATTAAAGCAGCTAAGTTGCCGTTTAATATGCGGTTAGGATATATAGGAAGCAGTTCGATAATCGAAACAAAAAAGGGAATACTGAATATTAAAACATAAGATGGATTTACTACACGTGTTCCATAGTCAACGGTCCAGCTTAATAGTAGTATCCAGTAAAAAATTAAGTAAGGAGAAAAATTCCAGTTGAGTCGTTTATAAATATACCAGGCAAAAAATAAGAGACTTGCAGAACAAAGCACATTTAAAAATAGGGCAGGACCTTCTGGTATTGGTAAAATTTCGAGGGGGAGGCGCACCAGCCAACCTTGCAGTGCACCTGGTATTTGTGTATTCGTATACACCACATCGGGGCCATAACTTGGCCACGTTTGTGTAGTATATGATTTTAATCCAATTAGGTAAATTTGTAATTCATCCTCAAACCAAAACTCAGCACAAAGGCCGAACATAGTTCTTACAACAACTAATGCTACAACAATTAAAACAAAAAGTATCTTACTGTTCTTCATTTACCTTACTTAGAATGACGATGACATTTTTTTTTACGTTGCGTTTAAGTGCTTTTTATAGTTATAGCTATAATGTGTTTTAATGCATTGCAAATATCCTTTGGATGTTTGCGCAAGTTGGTTCTATGCTTGATTTGCTATTCAAGATTCTATAGGATAAAGTAATCGAAATATATATTTCAATTTGAAATATATTTTATTTAAGCATGATTTTAACACAAGCTCAAATAAACAAAAAAAAATCCCCTTCGAAAAAGAAGAGGGATCGTGAAAAATTCTAAACCAATACAGTTTACTTAACTACTAATTTACGGGTAGCTGCTTTATTTCCGCTTACTACACGAATCATATAGATACCGCTTTCCAATTGGCTAACATCTAAAGTGGTGGTTAGGTTAATATTGGTATTATTTAAATTTTCTGATTTTACAATACTGCCTTTTGCATCCATTATTTCAATAGAAGCTTGTCCGGAACCGGCATTCATTAAGGTAATAGCAACGATATCGTTAGCAGGGTTTGGAGCTACCACAAAATCATTAGCTTGTATAGTTGCAGGAGTAGCACCATAATAGCCAATGCCTATGTCATCCAACGCCATGTCGCTACTGCTTTGTGCACCTGTAATACCGCGGAAACGAATATTTACAATTTGGCCGATATAGTTATCAAGGCCGATAATAGCCTCTTGCCACTGATTGCCTAGGTTGCCACTTTTTAAGTCAATATTTACCCATGAACCTCCAGAATATAGATCTACGTACATATCTCCCATAGCTTGTCCGTTCATGTGATACCAATATACTAAAGATGGGAACGTTGCATTAGTAAGATCAATACATGGCGACACCATAATTGCTTCTTGGTTAAAGCAGTTTGATGCTTCAGTGTAAAGGTAATTTCCAGAACCTGATGTGTGGTCTCCTTGCGGTCCGGTTTGCGGAGTAGGGGTACCACCGGTATTTACAGTCCAGTCATGATCATCTTCAACACCGTTAAGCAAATTAACCCAGCCGTTTATTAATTGGCAGTTAACTGTACCGCAGGCATTTGGATTATTACACAGAGTGAATGCTTCAAAATCTTCAACATAATTTGGCAATACAGGTGCTGAGCTTACCAAATCAATTATTGAAACGATGGTATCATTAAATACATTTCCATCACCGGATAATGTAATAAAAGATTGCAGGGTATTTACCCCACTTCCGTTAAGGGTAATGGTACCTGCAAATGTATGTAAGAGCGAATCTCCGGGTTGGATGGTGTCAGTTATTAAATCGACTACCGGGGCACCACCATTTAACACGTAACTAATATTAAAATCAAACATGGGATTAACGCCCAGGTTGTACATCCACACACTTACCGTTGGTGTTAGATTAAAATTGCACGACTGCCCTGATGCACTTGCAGGTGAAAGGTTTGCTACGCTACCATCCACTGCTATTACACAATTGACTAAACCAATTGGACCTTCCACCGCATTTGACCTGCGGCTTATAGCCCCATTGGCACTTACTCCATGTACTGCATACCATTGTTCAAGGTAAGGGTTAATGTTATAAAGCGTAACAAAGGTATCGGTTACGTAAGCTACACTATCCATGTAATTTGAACCAAGCATGTATACCTGAAAGGCGGTAGCGTTTGCAGTAGGGTCTTCCCAGGTAAGCATCATACTATCTAAACATTGATAAGCTATTTGAATATTTTGTGGTAACGTCATGATGTTGAAGTTGCCACTGGTTGATGAGGTGCCATTTGTTTTTGACACACGGATTTGTGCATTTGGAGTAATATCGTTAGGTACCGTCCAATTTGCTAGCCTTACATTGCTACCAACGGTAGTAATGGTGTTCCAAGTTGCACCACTATCATTGCTGTAATCAATTGTATAAAATCCGTTATCACCATAGCTGTCCCAACGTATTTGTTCATTTTCGCCAGCAACAAGATGCTCGCCAAAGAAAGGATGGATAATGGTAACATCATCATAAATCAACTGATATACGAGGTAATACTCTTGGGAGCCAAAAGCAATATTAAAGCCATTAACTCTTAGTGTATACGTTCCAGCTGCAGGTGCATTTAATACAACTTGCTCCTGATTATTAATATGATCAGGCTTTGGAATAGCGCCTAATGGTAAAGTAAATGCATTGGGATTTGGATTTTGACCGAGTGGTAAAAATTCAGTACTAAGGTTGTCTATCATGCGTAAGTCCAGATCGTTTACAAGTGCTGGGGCAGCATTAATAGAAGCTTCCATATCATGCCAGTAGAGCATAACTTTTACTTTGGCAACACCCGATGGTATAGTAAGTGAGTAATCCATAGAGTCGCCATTAACAACAGTGCCTGTAAAATATGTGTTGCTATGTATTACATCCAATGATCTGCGAGCATTGAGTCTACCATAACCATAAGTCCAATAAGGTCCAATAATCCCCGAGTTGGAAAAGTCTGTTTCGCCAAGGTCATCGGCACCATTTAATAATGCTGCTTTTATTAAAGCTGAAGGAGCAACAGCAACCGAATTCATTTCTTTATACGCTTGACTTATTTGAGCAAATGCCGCGCTAACTGCTGCAGCAGCGCCACTGGTACCACTTGCCGTAGCATATCCATTATTTGGAGCGGTGGAGTTAACTCCTTCGCCCGTAGCAACCAGCAAAGGTGCAACACGGCCATCACTCATTGGCCCACGGCTGCTGTTTGCTGGCACTACATCGTCATTGGTTGATGTACCTACTGTGATGGAATTTTTTGCTTGCTTACTGCCACCGGTAATATTTCCCCAATCGGCACCTTGTATGTATCCGCAATCAAAATTTCCCGCATCTCCTGCACTAAAAATGTGCATTAATCCACTACGTGACCATATTTGTTGATCTACGACTTGAGCTGTTGCGGTGTAACCATCATTACAACCATCGCCAATCGAATTATTCGATATCGTAAATCCAAGATTATCATAATCGCTGTAAGCACTATCTAAATTGGCAGGGTAAGTATAGTTCTTCAAGGTTGCTCCCCATGCTATTCCGGGCTCTTTGGTATTTAAATTGCCAGCTCCGGCTATAATTCCTGAAACATAAGTAGCATGGTTGTTTGCGCCAAAGCCAACCGTAGTTGCTCTGCCTTTGAAATCGATGTGATTGCCTACTGCTCCCTCATCACCAACCACAATGCCAATACCAGCTCCATTATGTCCTAGTATATTCAGGATGTTACTGCGATTATTGTTTGCATCGGTATAAGATTCGGTAACTGGTGTTGGGTATATAGGTTCTATGTAATTAATAAATGGCAACATGCTTATGCTTTTTAATTGCGCCACAGGAAAAATACCTTTAATCAATTTACTGTTTAAATCAGCAGAAGTTAATTCACTTTCTGCCATTTGCAAAGCGCTTATTGCCTTTTGCATATCAACATCCGGATACAGTTTTATAAATACTTCGGCTACACCACTTCCTCGCATAGCATAATCAGGGACGTTGTTAGTTAAGATTTGTTTGCTAACCTTCATATCTGCATGAATCGAAACGATACTTATCACTCCTGCCTGTGTAAGCTTTTTAACATCATAGCCTGATGGTACACTTACGTAATAAGCATTATCAGGAATGTAATAAAGTAAATTTGCCCCTGACTGTTTTAACTCTTGGTGGGTAGCCATTGATGGAGTTTTTTCAAATTGCACAATAAAGTACAAACGGTTGTCAAACGACTGATTTTGTGGTAAAACAGGATTGATACTCCTGTTTACTTTTACATCAAAATTGCGAAACCGCAATAGCTGGCCATTTACGCTGGTAAATGCCATAATTAACGCAGCCGACATAGTCAGCCAGATACTGTAAACATTCTTTTTCATTAGAAATTATTTAATTTTAATTTGATTTTTTTTTTGAAATTGTAGAAACTATTTTCATGCAGATGCACTTGCTGACTAATTCGGATGCAAATTAATTATTTTGGTTTAATTAAGCGAAATAAAAAATTGACGCATTTTAAACTTTTTGATTTGAGCAGGAAAAATGTCGTTTCGAAGCGGCTAAATATTAATTTGTCTGCACGCTGGTACTTAGTCCCGGTGTAACTTTAAATTCCTTTTCGACAGAATAAATGGTTTCACGCGATGATTTTGGCCTGAATACAAGGCGATAGTTTCCGGGTTGTAAGGTTATGGTTTGCTTTGTGAGGTTATCATCTATATTACATACAAATTCAATTTGTCCATTTTTTTCTTGCAAAATGGCACCATAACCGGTCGAATTATTAAAGATAGTGACTATGCCCGGTTTAGGAATTTCGATGGTGGTTGTATTGCTTTGCTTTATGTTTACATTGTTGATGTAAGTTCTTGGAAGCGTAAGTATTTCAAGATCATAATTGCCGGTTATATAGCGTTCGGTGCTATTGAAATCCTGCACGTGTATGGTATGTAAATCTTTATGCTTGCGAACAATGCATTTCAAATTCTTATACTCATAACTATCTTCCATTTTAAGTTTAAGGTCGCCTTGCGGAGCATCAAGACCTATAATGGTATGCTTCCCCGGCATTATTTTGATACTATCTTTTTCCACGGGCGGAATAGTGTGTACTTCAAGGTGATAGGTGACCAAGGGGTCTAGTTCAAGCGTATCAGGAAAGCCTTTACTATTCATGGTATGCATTACATCGTATTTAATTTTTCCGCTAAGCATGTCGTAAAAGGTCATTGCCACATCGGTCTCGGTTGGCTTGTTATAAGCATCAATCAGATTAATTTGTGCGGTGGTGTTATTCAACGCCTGTGAGATAACAATACTGAATGCATCTCCAAATTCCTTTTCATTCTTTGCATCAAAATACTTTCCAACACAATCAAATTGCTTTGCAAATTCCTTGCTGACTCCCAAACCAATTACAAAAGGCTTTAGTACAATGCCCTTGCGTTGCAATGCCAGGGACACCGCACAAGGATCACCATTGCATTCTTCTATGCCATCGGTAACCAGGATTATTACATTTCGACCATTCGCATTTGGAAAATCGGCAGCGCACGATTCTAATGAGAGTGCTATGGGAGTGGTGCCACTTGGTTGCAATTCCTTTAGACGTTTTTTAATGAGATAACCATTACGATAACCAAAAGGCACTTCCAATTTATTATCGTCACAGTCTTGAGGAGGGAATCGCTTGGTATGTCCATAAACATGAAGGGCTAGTTGCAGATTGGGAATCTCCTGCATACTATCTACTATTTGCGAAATTAGTTTTGTTGCTACATCATATTTGCTTCCGCTTTCCCATTGAGCTATCATGCTTTTACTTGCATCAAACAAAATCAGAATGCGGGTTTCGGTAAACGCTTCAACCTGTTTTGCTTTTTGAGCTTTCAATTGTGAAAATAAAAAAACGCTAAAAGTCATCAGCATCATACATACATACCAATATAGAGAAATTCTTTTTTCAACTTTGTACGCTACAATTTTACTATGCCCGTTGGGTTTGTAATGCTGGGTTATTGCATGATTTTTTAGCATGGTTTACTTCCTTTTAAAAATACAATTGAATTTAATAATCTACCAATGTTGAAGGCAGCTGGTCTAAAGCTTGTTTTAGCTGTTCATCATTTGGAGCAATACCATGCCACTTATGCGAGCCCATCATGAAGTCAATGCCGGCACCCATTTCGGTATGCATAAGAATTACTTGTGGCATTCCCTTGCCGGTACAATTTTTTGCGTTTTCTAAAACGGAAATTACCACTTCTATATTGTTACCATTTTCACAGATGTGGGTTTGCCAGCCAAAGGCGGCAAACTTTTCTTTTAAGTTACCACTGTCTAATACACTTTTGGTACTTCCATCAATTTGTTGACCGTTACAATCCACTGTTAACACAATATTGTCAACCTGCTTAGCTGCTGCGTACATGAGGGCTTCCCATATTTGTCCTTCGTTAATTTCGCCATCACCACATAATGCATAAACCAGCTGCCGGTCCTTATTAAGTTTTTTGCTTAAAGCAGCACCAATTGCCACCGAAAGCCCTTGTCCCAAAGATCCCGATGCTATACGAACTCCTTCAAGCCCATCGTGTGTGGCAGGATGCCCTTGCAAACGCGAATTTATTTTCCGAAACGTATGGAGTTCGCTTAATTGAAAATATCCGGCCCTTGCCAAAACCGAATAATAGACTGGAGTAATATGACCATTGCTTAGAAAAAAGATGTCTTCATTTAGTCCATCCATGCTAAACTTATCAGGCTTGTACTCCATTATTTTATGATAAAGTGCTAAAAAATATTCAACACAACCAAGCGATCCCCCCGGATGACCTGACTGCACAGCGTGCACCATCCTTACTATATCTCTTCTTGTTTGCGATGCTAATTCCTTTAATTCAGTTATATCTTTCATAAACTTACATTGGATTATTAAAGGATGTAATGATGGGGAAAAGAATGTTAAAATGAGGAAGTAGCTGACAGAGTTTTTCAACAGGCAATTTGCAATTTAAAATCCGGCAGCATCAGTAGTTAATAGATTCAGAGCCGACCTGTTCATTGTCTAGTATAGCTGAAGGCGATTGCACCGAAAATCATATAACCCTATTATCAGTTAAATGTAACTGGCGAATACAGGTAAAAAAAACCTAAAATATTGGTAAAACCAAGTATAATATTCCTTACTTTTGCACTCCTTTTTGCAGAAAGTCTGCAAATCGTAATTAATTAATAATTTTTTAAAAATCTGAAATGTCAGAAGAAACAATTAACACAACCGAAGAGGTTGTAAAGTCAAACCCAACTGCTAACGTAGCGACCGATGATGGTATCGATTGGTCGTCAACAGGCAAAAAACAGCAAGGATACCGCAAAGAAGAGCAAGATTATTTGCTTGCCATGTATGACAAAACCCTTAGCGCATTTACTGAGCACGAAATAGTAAGCGGTTCCATTATTGGTAAAACCGATCGTGACGTAATCATAAATGTTGGATTCAAAAGCGATGGCTTAATTCCGATTGGAGAGTTTAAGTATATGCCTGAAATCAAATTGGGCTCTACTGTTGAAGTCTATATCGAATCGCAAGAAGACAAAAGCGGGCAGCTTGTATTATCGCATAAAAAGGCACGCGCTCTTAAGAGTTGGGAACGTGTAAACCAAGCTCTAAATACAGACGAAATAATCCAAGGCTATGTAAAATGCCGCACAAAAGGTGGATTGATTGTAGATGTATTTGGCATCGAAGCATTTTTACCGGGCTCACAAATTGATGTTAAGCCTATTCGCGATTACGATCAGTTTGTAGACAAGCATATGGAATTTAAGGTTGTTAAGATTAACAACGAATTCAAAAATGTGGTTGTATCACATAAGGTTCTGATTGAGCAAGAAATGGAAAATCAGAAGCTTGAAATTATGAGCAGACTTGAAAAAGGCCAGGTAGTTGAAGGAGTAGTTAAGAACATTACATCTTATGGGGTATTTATGGATCTTGGCGGAGTTGATGGCTTATTACATATTACCGATATTTCTTGGGGACGTATTAATCATCCGGATGAGGTACTTAAGATAGAAGATAAAATTAATGTGGTAATTCTTGATTTCGATCAGGAGAAAAAGCGCATTGCTTTGGGATTAAAGCAACTTACACCACAACCATGGGATGCGTTAGATGAAGGCATTAAGGTTGGAGATAAAATTAAAGGTAAAGTGGTTGTATTGGCAGATTATGGAGCATTTATCGAAATTATGCCGGGCGTAGAAGGATTGATACACGTTAGTGAAATGAGCTGGAGCCAACACCTGCGCTCGCCACAAGAATTTATGAAAGTGGGAGATGAAGTGGAGGCCGTTATTCTTTCATTAGAACGTGCAGAGCGTAAAATGTCGTTAGGCTTGAAGCAATTAACACCTGATCCTTGGGGCGAAATTACCCGCAAATATCCGGTAGGAAGCAAGCATAGTGCTAAGGTACGCAACTTTACAAACTTCGGTGTATTTGCTGAACTAGAAGAAGGTGTTGATGGCTTAATCCATATCAGTGATTTATCATGGAGCAAGAAAATCAAGCATCCTAGCGAATTTACTAAGGTAGGGGATGAGATTGAAGTATTGGTATTGGAAGTAGATACTGAAAACCGCAGATTAAGTCTTGGCCATAAGCAAATAGAAGAAAATCCTTGGGAAACTTATGAAACTGTATTTGCTGTAGGCAGCATACATGAAGGAACTGTAGGTAAAATTACGGATAAGGGAGCTTCGGTTATCATGACTTACGGAGTAGAGGCTTTTGTACCATATAAGCATTTGTTCAAAGAAGGAAACGTAATTGCTAAGACGGAAGAGAAGTTACCCTTTAAGATTATAGAGTTTAGCAAAGAAAACCGCAAGATTGTGGTTTCGCATAAGGCCACGGTAGAAGCAGCAAATGATGCAGCCAGATCAGCGGAAAAAACCGAAGCAGACAAACAAGCCGAGCAAGAAGCAAAGAGCGTAAAGAAAGTAAAGGAAGCAGTAGAGAAAACCACATTTGGTGACCTTGATCAGTTGGCCAACTTGAAATCGAATTTAGAAGCGGGAGAGCTTGAGCGTGCTAAGGAAAAATTAGCAGCATTGGCTGATAAAAAAGATGATGAAACCACCGAGCAATAAGCAAATTGGTTAATTACTTAAATAAAGGCGCCTTTTTAACCGAAGGCGCTTTTCTTTTTTTACAACGATGTATTAAAGCCAATGAATAATTAAACTTGCAGCATGAAATTTTCACAAATACTTGCAAACCTCCACACCAAAGAACATTTAATAAACAGCGCGACAACTGGTAGAATAAGCCATGCACAGTTGTTCCATGCTTTTCCTGGAACTGGTGCGCTTGCTATGGCATTAGCTTACGCACAGTTTATTAATTGCCTTTCGCCAATAGTTAGCGATAGTTGCGGTACTTGTTCCTCATGTATCAAATATGAAAAGCTTTCACACCCCGATTTGCATTTTATCTTTCCAGTTGCGAATACAGAGAAAATAAAAGATGCCGCTAGTATAAATTTTATTGAAACCTGGCGAAAATGCTTTTTGGCAAATCCCTATTTTACTATAAATGATTGGCTTGATCAGATAGATGTAGAGAACAGGCAACTATCCATAAAAGAAGAAGAAGCTACTACCATTATCCGAAACCTGAGTTACAAATCGTTTGAAGCTAAACTAAAAGTATGCATTATCTGGATGGCTGAAAAAATGAGCGTTATAACCAGTAATAAATTATTGAAAGTATTGGAAGAACCTCCTGACAATACCTTGTTTATATTAATTGCTGAAAATACAGAAAAATTGTTGCCTACAATTATTAGCCGTACCCAATTGGTTTATATTCCCAAACCAGATGATGATATGCTAAAACAATGGATGTTATCGAAAAAAAATATTTCTGCAGTAGAAGCTAATCGCATTATACGATTATGCGACAGTAATATATCTGCCATTGGACAGGCATTGCAAAATGAGGAGTTTGATTTTCCGCACGAAGAAAAATTTCTGGAGTGGATGCGCGTTTGTTTGCGCCCATTAAAAAAGGCAAAAGAACTAGTGGATATGACCAATGAGTTAGCCGAACTAAAAAGAGAAGGTATTAAGCAGTTTCTGATATTCAGTATCGAAACAGTAAGGGAGTGTCTTATATTTAATCACGGAGCAAAGAATTTACAGCGATTCAATGATGAAGTATTTAAAAACTTCAGTGTTTTTGCGCCATACATTACTCAAAACAATATTGAAGGTTTTACTAAGGAACTAACAAGTGCCTATAATCAAATAGAACGCAACGCCAATCCAAAAATTCTTTTTTACGACCTTACATTTAAACTTGCTTCGCTAATTGTTAAGAAATAAAAAGTTCTAAAACCAACCCGATTTTTTCTTTCTGCGTGTTGTACTTTTTATACCAATAGCACCAAGCAAACTGCGAGTGATAATGCTGGCAGCAGTTCGCATAACTTGTTTACCCGCGCTTGAGGTAACAGCTTTTTCAATCATACCAGGTTCGTCATTTTCCTTTTTTTGCTCTTTTGCTGAATCTTCCTCTGCAGTTTCTTCGATGTGAGCAGCAAGCTTATCGGTTAGAATTTCGTGCGCACTTTTGCTATCTATTACTTCATTGTATTTTTTTACAACATTCGATTTGCTTACCAATGTATTCAATTCTTCGGGTGTGAGTATATCCATGCGCGACCGCGGAGGGCATAAAAGGGTGTGCGCCAATGGTGTTGGATTGCCTTTTTCATTAAGTACTGTTATAAGTGCTTCGCCTGTTCCAAGTGATGTAAGCAGTTCTTCAGTATTATAGTACTCAGTAAGAGGATAATTATCAGCGGTAAGCTTAATAGCCTTGCGATCGTTGGCTGTAAAAGCGCGTAGTGCATGTTGTACTTTCATACCAAGCTGACTTAATATTGCTGCAGGTATATCGGTAGGTAGTTGGGTTACAAAGTAAATACCTACACCTTTACTACGTATAAGTTTAATCATAGTTTCCAATTGATCGAGCAGGGCTTTACTTGCTGTATCAAATATAAGATGAGCCTCATCAATAAATACACAAAGCTTGGGTGCATCAGCATCTCCTATTTCTGGAAAGGTGGCATATATTTCTGCCATCAGACTCAACATAAAAGTTGAAAACAATTTAGGTTTGCTTTGCATATCAGTAAGCCTGACTATCGAAAGATAACCATAGCCTTGGTTGTCTATCCTGATCAAATCTTCAACTTCAAACGAACGTTCTCCAAAGAACTGTTCGGCACCTTGCTGTTCTACTTCAATTATTTTTCGTAAAATGGTAGATGCCGAGGCGGTAGAAATAGCACCATAGTCTCCCTTTATTTCTGCCTTGGCCTCATTGGTTAAAAATTGCAAAACTTTCTTAAAGTCTTTGAGGTCGAGCAATGGCATTTGCTTATCGTCAGAATATTTAAAAACTAAAGAAACAACCCCTGCTTGCGTATCATTAAGATCCAATATTTTTGAAAACAATACGGGACCAAATTCACTAACCGTAGCGCGCATGCGCACTCCCGCATCATTGCTTATACTATAAATTTCGACAGGAAATGCATGTTGCTTCCACTTAATTCCAATCGACTTGCTGCGTTCTTCTATCTTAGTATTAATTGCACCTTCTTGTGCAAGTCCACTTAAGTCACCCTTCACATCCATAAGCAAGCAAGGTATACCTTTAGCAGAAAGGGATTCAGCTATTCCTTGCATGGTCTTGGTTTTGCCAGTGCCGGTAGCACCAGCAATAAGCCCATGTCGGTTCATCATTTTTAGCGGGGCCTTAATTTGCAACCCTTCAACTGGCGCACCATCCAAAATTCCCGCACCCAAAATTATACTATCACCTTTATGTGTGTAGCCCGCATTTATTGCTTCAATAAACTTTTCCTTATCAGCCATTTCGATTTAATATTTGTGCAAATATAGCTTTGCTGCCATTATAATGAAACGTATATTTTACTAAACAAAATTCGAAATGAAATGCCTGTTTACTTTAAAAATTCTAGCTTTTCACTGCTACTGATTTATTGTTGATTGCAATGTCCTTACAGTTGAGCTAAAAATACGTTTACGTATTTTATAAATTACAAATCCTATTGAGCCCAATACCAAAAGCACTATCCAGTTTCGAATGATGAAAAGTAAAAATCGCTCAACTCCGACTATACTTTTTAAGAAAGCATCAGAAGCTTTTACTCCAAATGCTGTTTCGGCTTTCATCATCTTGCTGATGTTGGGCAATACTTCGGTGCGTATGTGAGAGTCTTCGTAATAGGTAATGTTGATGGTTGAATATTCCACTAGTTTGTTAAGTTCATACGCATTAATTTTTCGCTCTTGCTTTATGAGGTTACTATCCTTGCCCGCAAGCACAGGTGCTTGCGCATAAAGTTTGTTTTTTAACACTTCGTAACTCCTGTCGGTAGTTCGTATCTCAAGTAATTCGGGTCTGGTTATACGCGTAACCAAACTATCCAAAAACGAATCGAAATAAGGTGATGGTATTGCTATTGACTGGCTTATATATAGTTTTTCTTCTCTGAAAACTTTGATGCTATCATTGGGTAGCTCTATCGTATTTGCATTTAACTCCTGCGGATTTATTTGAGTTGCTTTAATAACACCACCAAATCGGTTTGTAACCTTGTCTATATACCTTTTGGTTTCAATTGAATTTTTTGTCTTAAATCTATAGTCTGCTTCCTTTTCCAGGTACTCAAAGTTTTTTGATGATTTGGTTGTTAGTCCCTTTTTATCAAGGGAACTGCTTTGTAACGACTCATCATAATATTCGCTACAGCCAGTTACAAATAATGTTGCACAACTTATCATGCATAGCCAAAGCGCAATGCTCATTCGATTTGATTTCATACGTATTAAAGTTTTAAAGGTTCTTTGTCTTTAATAATCACCGTTGCAAAAAAGTAACCTCAACTAATCGTTAGTGTGTTGTTAAAGTTATTTTATTGATAGTAGGTAATGGGGCAGCGAGTGGGTTGCGTCAGGTCAGGTAATTTTTAGCATTAGAATATGCTTAGCTAATAACAACTTTCAAATAATTCATTGAACAAATTCGACAAAGAGAATAATGATTATTTTTTCGATGAATGCATATTCATTCATTCGTCTAAACAATTTTAAACATAGAAAACTTTTTACATGGGCGTGACAAAATTTTAAAATGAATGCTTTAATTTTGGCTCATACTAAAACAACTGTTATGAACAAAAAACTAATAGCAGTCCTACTAAGCCTGTTAGGATTGCTTACAACAAACCAGGCGTACTCGCAAAACTTTAAAAAAATTAAATCAAGCACCGGATACAATGTTGAAGGTCTGATTAAAATTAATGACAACGAATTTGTTTGTTATGGCAACAGTCCTTTTTTTGAGATTACGATATTTTCGATGGACAGCAATTTTACAATCAATTGGGAAAAAAAATTGACTGGTGCATTTTATGCAGGATCAAATATTTGGGGCATGTATACCTCAGACAGTTCCTTAGTGTTTACAACAAGTTATTATACAGGACCAATGAATTCGGGAGCAAATATTGGCCTCATGGTACTAAAAATGGATTTGCTTGGAAACGTAATCTTCTCGAATCGATTTTACGAACAAGTTAATACAAGAGAGTATTACCCACGTAAAATATTTGAAACAAGTCAGGGCAACTATATAATTACAGGAGTTGTAATTTATACTCAAAATATGCTAACAGGAGATCCTTTTATATGTAGCGTATCTCCAAATGGAGTATTACAATGGCATAAGCAAGCTAATTTTGGTAGCTCATATCATGATGCTATTGAATTAACTGATGGAGACATTTTGGTTGGCTCCCAAATGACTGGCGGACTTTTATCTCGCTTTGATCATGCAGGAAATGCAGTTCAACATGTATCTCTTTCTAACTTATGGAATGCATCATGTTTGAAATTACTTTCAGATGGAAACATAATGGTTTGTGGAACTGCCTATGCGGGTAATAACCTTGAAAGTGAAATGAGTTTGATTAAATTAGATCAAAACCTAAATCCAATTTGGGCTTATCGCTATGACTTAGATTCTGCCATCTTTGGCCCTAGAAACTTTTATCCAATCCATTTGAATGAAGATGCAAATGGTAATATAATTGGTGCCGGAAACTATTGGCAGCAATATGTTTCGAGCCTTGGAGGGTTTTATTTTAGTGTCGATGCACTTGGCTTACCAATATCGGCCAATGTTTTTAATACAGAATTATGGTATACAAACAGCATAGTTTCTACACCAAGTTTTGAATTTGTTGTTGGGATCAATGCATATACAACCTATTCATTACTAATAAAAAACATACCTGGCTACTTTCCTTGTCAAAGTTATGGAGCAGACTTGATTGAAACGCCCATGCCAGTTATTGTTAGCAACTCACAATTTCTGTTTAGCCAACAATCGTTTTTTACTGACAGTATAAAATATTCTATATCAAACCCTAATGTCACTATTACTGAATATTGTCAACCATTGGGTTTTGATGAGGACATGACGTTAAACATGCTTTCGATACATCCAAATCCTGCTATTGATAGATTAACACTGACTAAGTCATTTACACAACCAATAAGTGTTACCATCTATAATTTAGCAGGAGCGGAAGTAAAAAATATGAAAGTTTCTGATGAGCAAACTAATGTCAATCTGGACGATTTGTCGGCTGGGTCGTACACACTAGTTGGCTTAAGTATGGATGGAACAATGAGGCAATCTTTAAAGTTTATTGTCTTACCAAAATAATTACAATAGCTAAAAGTGTATTAACATTTACACTTAAGTGTCAAGGTGTGAGGTCTGTAAATGAATCAATTATTGGAAAACAGGTATATCTTCAATTATATTCTTGTGTATCATTAAAATGAACTTGTATTTGACCTTTGCTCAAACAAGATTTTTTTGATTGCATTATTTCTCTCCATTTTACTTTAAACAAGCGGACTATCAAAAATATACACAATATGGGTTAGTCGGTGGGTTACAATGCAATATTCAAATCTTGAAACTGGCTATAGCAAAATTGATGAGGAAAAAATTGAAAAATCAGCCAAAATATTTATAATGAAACCCGCTGATTTGATTACCTTTCATGTGCAACCAATTTTCCATCAAACATTTAATAATCATAAAGAAGCAAATAGCAACAACTTTATTTACAATCAACACAACAATAATTCCACACCAACCAAAATGCTGCGCACTATGATTGACAAAATGGATGAGATAATTCAGTTACTAAAAAAGCAAATATAATATGCTCGAAGTCTCATTTGAAGTAGTAAATACTTGCACAATTCAGGTTAGCTTAAAAGAAAAGGTTTAATTGCTTTGAAAAGCGATTGGTTCTGAAAATTTGTCTTTTATTTTCAATACCTGCCCCCCGTTGTAAAATACTTGTTATAATATTCTTCGTTAAGGTCACTGATGATAACTCCTGCTTGGGTGGTTGCATGTACAAACTTGTTATTGCATAGATACACACCCACATGCGAGATATGGTTTTTTGAATTGATTGCAAAAAAAACCAAATCACCTTCCTTCAAATTTTCACGCTCAACCCGGTAGGTGCAACTCTTTTGAATATCAGCCGATGAGCCAAACAATGATTTAGCATAACTGTAATTGTATACGTTGCTGCTAAAATGCGAACAGTCTGTCCCATTCATATCATCACCGGCATACTTGTAATTTACATCTATCCAGTCTTCGGCAATTTCGTATAAGTAAGGATTCTTCACTTCGCTTATTTCAAAACCGAACGATTGGGTATAATAATTTGCATAATAATAATTGTACAACGAGTCAACTGCAAGCTTACCGCTAACAACTTCAGTTTGGCCATTTACCTTACAAATTAGAGCCATTAATAAAAAAGAAAAATAAAAACGTAGCATTTATTTATGTACTAAAAGTGCGATATTTTCTACATGATGTGTATGCGGAAACATATCAAAAGCCTGCATCGATTGAACCGAATAGTGTTCACTTAGCAAAGCCACATCACGTGCCTGGGTAGCTGCATTGCAACTTACGTATACAATGCGCTTCGCTCCTGTATGAATTAATTGCTGTATAACCTCTTTGTCCATTCCGGCACGCGGAGGGTCAGCAAATACAACATCAGGTTGGCCATGGGTGCAAATAAAGTCATCATTCAATATACGTTTCATATCGCCCGCGTAAAAAGCAGTGTTATTTATATTATTTAACATCGAATTTTGGCGAGCATCTTCAATAGCATCTTTTACGTAGTCAATGCCCACAACTTTTTTGCATGACCGGGCAATATAATTGGCTATTGTACCGGTACCTGTATACAAATCATATATGATATGATCACATTGCAAATTGGCCAATGCCGCAGTTTTACGATAAAGTTGAATAGCCTGTGCCGTATTAGTTTGAAAAAAGGATTTTACACTTATTCGGAAGGTTAAATCATCCATTCGCTCCATGATGTGTGTATTGCCATGGTAGCATACCGGATCAAGATCAAAGTAGGTATCGTTCTTTTTAGTATTTATTATATACTGAAGAGATGTAATAAAGGAGAATTCATTTTTAATGGCTTGCATCAATGAAGCGATTTTTTCAAGGTCATGGTTTCCAAAAACGAGAACAACCATCCAATCACCGGCTTGTGTCGTTCGGATGAGCAGCGTACGCATCAAACCAACTTGACTTTTGATATCGTAAAATGAATAATCATTCGCAAGGCAAAACGATTTAATAATATTTCGGAGATCATTGTGCCGATTGTCCATTAGGTGGCAAGTTTGAATATCCAATACTTTATCAAAGCGACCGGGTACATGAAAGCCAAGTCCATTTGCTGCTAACGGTTCGGTCAAATGCATTTCATCTGCGGTAAACCAGCGCTTATTGCTAAAGGTATACTCAAGCTTGTTTCGGTAATGGTATATGTTGTCACAACCTATTATGGGTTCCGTTTCGTAATACTGTATTCCGGCTAGATGTTTAAATGCATTAGTAACCATGTTTTGCTTAAAAGCTAATTGAGCCTCGTAATCCAGACTTTGCCATTTACATCCACCACAAATGCCA
The DNA here is from genome assembly GCA_016714535.1 of Bacteroidota bacterium. NCBI lineage: Bacteria > Pseudomonadati > Bacteroidota > Bacteroidota bacterium. The sequence goes on along the minus strand of JADKDR010000009.1, from coordinate 96,668 downwards.
AAGTGAGTACAAACAGGTGTTATTCTTTTTTCAGATGGTGTAACGATCTCTTCTAGTGAGGCAAAGCCATATTTCTTTTTTTTCTTAAAAACTCTGGCATGTATGATATCGCCAGGCACGGCACCTTTTACAAACACCACCCAATCATTATAGCGACCAACTGCCATGCCATCATCAGCAATATCATGAATGTGTAAATTTTCTATTAACATATATGGATTACTCGATTTTTTTCGTTAAAAAGAAACTATATTAATCTTTAAAACGTTATTATTGTAAAAAATTACAAGGGTCAAATGTATTTAAAAAGCCCCTCAACCGTGAAACTACGTAACATAATACTTACTTTGCTACTTAGCCTGCTGTTTTCGGATAGTAATGCTTTTCATATTGTTGGCGGAGATTTTACTGCAAAATACTTAGGAGGCACTTACAATTACCAAGTTACGTTGAAGTTGTTTCGCGATTGTTCAAATGCTCAGGGAGCAGATTTTGACGATACCATCATAGTTGCAGTATATAGAAAAAATAACAACTTTCTGGAAAAAGATTTTACCATGGCATTGGTGAATGTTGTGCCTATTCAACTGGCCGGGCCATCTTGCGGCACTCCGCAAGGTGTGTGTATGGAAGTTGGCACTTACATTACTAACATAAATTTACCAGCACAAGCCGGAGGTTATTATTTGATTTGGGAACGATGTTGCAGAAACACAGCGGTGATAAATCTTAGTAATCCTCAAAATTCAGGAATGGCTTTTTACCTCGAAATTCCTAATCCCAGTATAATTAACTCAACTCCTGTTTTCAAAAATCCTCCCATACCGTATATGTGCATCAATCAGGAGTTTACATATGATTTTTCGGCTGCCGATGTTGATGGAGATTCACTTTATTATAAATTAGTAACTCCTTTAGATGGTGGACATACAAGTCCTCAAAACCCAAACCCTTTTTCAACCATTGGAAGTCAAGGGCTCGGATTAACTCCAGATCCTGCACCTTATCAACCGGTAGGATGGGCACAAGGGTATAGTGTAAATCAGGTAATGGATGCCAATCCGCAATTGAAAATCGATGGCTTTACGGGTTTAATTTCGGTTACTCCAACAGCTTTAGGTTTATATGCTATGGCCATTGTGTGCGAAGAATGGCGCAATGGTGTGCGTATCGGAATTTCCAGAAGAGAGTTAGAAACTTTTGTAATAACATGTAATCAAAATGCTGATCCTATTGCACAGCCAACCATACCACCCGGAGCAAACAATGTGTATACGGTTAAAGCCACAGATTCGTTGTGTTTTACAATCAATTTTTCTGATATTAAAGATTCCATCACCATAAGTTTTAATGGTGATTGTTTTGCAGGAGGTACAGCAGTTGCGCCTTTTGCTACCAGTAACGCAGACAGCGGATTTTTAGTTGTTGATATTGACTTTTGTTGGAAAACAACCTGCGACCACATTGCCAATTCTCCTTACAAAGTTGAATATAAAATTAAAGACAATGGCTGTCCGCTTCCTAAAACGAAGAGATTTAGTTTTACAATTAATGTAGTAGAGCCTCCCAGCTTGCTTCCTGCTAATTTGTTGTGTATGGATGTGAATAATCCCAATCAACTTCAGGTGTTTTATGGAATTGTAAACCCTCAGGACTCCGGATTTTTTAAATACTTTTTACTGTATAAAAGTGCAGGAGGAGGGCCGTATAATTTAATTGATACGATATTCGATGTGTATAAGGATAATTTTATTGACCTCGCAGCTACAAATCATGCCAACATTAATTATTGCTATTATATGCTTGGTGTAAACAAATGCGATAACATAGTTTATTCTGACACACTTTGCAGTGATGATGCCAAGAATATAAATGTAAATTACATTTCACGGGCAACAGTTAATACTGATAATAGTATTCTATTAAAATGGGACTTTGATCAAAATGCTTATTTCAGTACTTATAAGATAGAGAAAGGGGAGCATAATGAGCAAATGGGAATTCAATACCAACCTTGGAAAACGTTAAATCAATATGCTGCCGATTCGATTGTTGATACTGAAGTTGCCACTGCAACTTCGTCTTATTGCTATCGCATGTTGAATATTGATTATTGTAAAAACATTAGTCCGTATAGTAACGATGCCTGTACCATCCTGCTTCAGGGAAATGCATCACCATTCGAAAATCATATTAACTGGAGCGAATATTATGAATGGAAGGGGGGAGTTGAGAAATATGAGATATGGCGAGCTGATGATGATGATAGTCCTTTAGCGTTTCTTGCTACCGTATCCTCCAACACTTTTAATTTTCTTGATAACGATTTGAGTCCAATTCGTGGTTACTATAAATACAGGATAAAAGCAATAGAAGGGCAGGGCAGTAGAGATGAGTTTAGTTGGAGTAATGAAATCATACTGATTCAACAACCTGTGTTATATGTACCAAATGCCTTTACACCTAACGATGATGGGGTAAATGATAAATGGGAACTTTTTGCAAATTTTCTTAGGGAGTTTAATGTTACAGTATTTAACCGTTGGGGGCAGCCAATTTTTCAAACCAAAAATCCAAGGATACAATGGGCCGGTGAGTTTGTAGACAAGTCGTGCCCTACAGGTGTCTACTATTACAAAATAGATTACAAAGGATTTATTAATGACGATCTGCTTATTAAAACCGGAAGCGTAACCATCTTACGCTAGTAGTTAAATACAATAATAAAGTATAACGTAACCGTTACAAGTTTAAAAATGGTGGTTACAAATTTCCGCGGATAGCCTGTTCGCGCTCAATTGCCTCAAATAAAGCTTTAAAATTTCCCTTGCCAAAAGACTTGGCACCCTTGCGCTGAATGATTTCGTAAAATACCGTTGGTCGGTCTTCAACCGGCTTGGTAAATATTTGTAAAAGGTACCCTTCGTCATCACGATCCACCAGAATTCCCAGTTTAGCAAGTACAGATATATCCTCATCAATTTTGCCAACACGAGCTTGCAGTTCATCGTAATAGGTAGTTGGTACAGTAAGAAAATCAATACCACGTGCCTGAAGTTCGGTAACGGTTTTAATAACATCGTTAGTTAACAAAGCCATATGTTGTACACCTGCACCATGGTAAAAGTCAAGATACTCATCTATTTGCGATTTTTTCTTACCCTCGGCAGGTTCGTTAATCGGGAATTTTACAAAGCCATTTCCGTTACTAACCACTTTGCTCATTAAGGCACTATATTCGGTGCTGATATCTTTATCATCAAAAGTGATAATCATTTTAAAGCCCATTACATCTTCATAGAACTTAACCCAATCATTCATTTTGCCAAGCTCCACATTTCCAACGCAATGATCTACCACTTCAAGTCCAACAGGAGTTACTTTAAATTTCGACTGAGCGGCTTTATAACCCGGCAAAAAAGGGCCATTGTAATTGGTTCGCTCAATAAACTTATGTATGGTATCGCCATAAGTATGTATGGAAGCAATTTTTACTTCACCAAAATCATCACTCTTTACCTGCGGTTGCATGTGTGCCTTTGCCCCGCGGGCCATGGTTTCATAAAATGCCTTTTCAGCATCATCTACCCATAAGGCAAGCACCTTAACACCATCACCATGCTGTGCCACATGACGTGTAATTTCATGTTCCGGCTGTAGTGCGGTTGATAGCACAAATCGTATTTTGCCTTGTTGCAATACATACGAAGCCCGATCGCGCACACCTGTCTCAGGGCCTGCATAGGCAATCAATTCAAATCCAAACGCGTGTTGATAGTAATAAGCGCTTTGCTTCGCATTTCCTACATAAAACTCTATGTGGTCGGTTCCATTTAATGGTAAAAAATCTTCTGACATGATTATTGATTTTAATGTGGGCAAATGTAAATAGTTTTTTCAGAAGTCAGTCAATGAGCCTCTAATCGAAATTGCCATAAATAATGTAATCAAAAAAAGGCTGATTTATTAATCCTTTCAAAGTGCAAAACCAGATAGTTCGATTGCCAAATAGCTTGATGGTGCAAATAAAAGCGGTTAAAGCAAAGCCCTTATTTCATTTGTGCAATGGTTTTTTCTCCATTAGTGCGTAGGTCTTATTGCGAATATCACAAAATATTTCCTTGAGTTTGCAGGTATCGGGGTCTTCACAATCATCGCAAGCTTCGTAGTACATTTCACTGGCACAAGGCACCATGGCTATAGCACCATCAAATATGCGGTACACATCGCTTAACTTAATATCGCTTGCGGGCTTAAGCAAATAGTAACCCCCTTCGGCACCTTTCTTGCTACCTATTAGTGCATGGGTGCGTAAGTCAATAAGAATGTGCTCTAAAAATTTTTTTGGAATACGCTCAGCATCTGCTATCTGATATGCCTTCATTACATAATCCTTGCTTAGAGCTAATCTTCGCAAAGCCTTTAATGCATATTTACACCGTTTTGAAATCATATTATTTTACATCACAAATATAGCTTCCTGTTTTGACACTTGCTAACTATCCTTTGAAATCTAAGTTTTTCACTTTTAAAAAAAAGTAGTGTTGCCTATTGAATAGAAAGAAAGACAGAACTAAATTTGAAAGAAATTGATTTGAAGTAGAAATTGATTAAAGTATTTTTGAACCGATTTTTAAAATAACATCATGCCCAATGAATCCAAAAGTTGATTTCTTTTTTGCAAAAGCAAAAAAGTGGAAAACGGAATTCGAAAAGCTTCGGACCATTTTACTTGATTGCGAGCTTACCGAAGAATTAAAGTGGGGAGTGCCCTGTTATACTTATCAAGACCATAATGTTGCGCTCATTCATGGGTTTAAAGATTACTGTGCAATACTTTTTCATAATGGAGTTTTATTAAAGGATAAAAGTAAATTGCTAATACAACAAACACCAAATGTGCAGGTTGCAAGGCAACTGCGATTTACAGATATTCGTGAGATAATAGATAGGGAATCACTTATTAAAGCATACCTGCATGAAGCGATTGCTTTGGAAAAATCAGGAGCAAAACCAGAAATGAAAAAAGTTTCTGATTTTGAAGTGCCTGATGAATTTAAAACCTTACTCGATAAAAATAAAAATATTAAAACTGCATTTAGTGCCTTAACACCCGGCAGGCAGCGTGGTTATTTATTATATTTTGCTCAGGCAAAATTGGAAAAAACAAGAGTGGCACGTATTGAAAAATATATTTCGAAAATTTTGGAAGGTAAAGGATTAGACGATTAATAACATGACCAAATCCGTTGAAGCGTATTTAGCAGAAGGCTGTGGCCGCTGTGCTTTAGGCAACACACCGCAGTGCAAGGTAAACTCATGGTTGCCACTTTTAAATAGGTTACGCCATCTAGTTCTTGAATGCGGCCTTACCGAAGAATGTAAATGGGGAGTACCCTGCTATACCTTTGAGAAAAAGAATATTTTGATAGTAAGTGCATTTAAGGAGTATTGTGCAATTAGCTTTTTTAAAGGCGCACTGTTGAAGGATGAACACCAACTTTTGAGTAAGCCCGGAGAGAATTCGCAAGAAGGTAGATTGATAAAATTTACAGTTTTAAAAGACATCGAAAAAAAAGAAAAGCTGTTGAAAGCATATATTTTTGAAGCTATCGAAATTGAGAGAGCCGGTATTAAAATGCCACCAAAAAAAGCTGAAGCTTATCCGATGCCAACTGAGCTAGAAGAAAGACTTAAGATGGACCCCAAATATAAAGCCGCCTTTGAGGCCTTAACTGCCGGCCGGCAACGGGGATATATCATACATTTTGCTAAGGCTAAACAACCGGAAACTCGCAGAGGGCTAATAGAAAAGTTTTTATCTAAAATAATGCAAGGCAAAGGTCCGCTTGAATATTAATAATGGATAATCTGAATGGAAGGCAATCTTCAATTTTTAAAACAGCATTGGCAGTGTGATGATTAATTGTTTCCTTCGTCAGTTATAGATGAAATTTTTCTCCACCTAAATTTTATGAGTTCCAAAAAAGTATTTGTTACCGGCTGTTTTGATATGATGCATAGCGGGCACATTGCATTTTTGCAAGAGGCATCAAGCTATGGGGAGGTGTATGTATGCATAGGTTCTGACGAAAATGTGCATCACCTTAAAGGGCGCTATCCGGTGGTAGCGCAGAAGGAAAGAAAGTATATGCTTGAGTCGCTAATCTGTGTAAAACAATGCAGGATAAATTCTGGCTGGGGAATCATGGATTTTACATGCGAGTTAGCCGAAATCAAACCAGATATTTTTGTTGTAAATGAGGATGGTGCAACACCCGAAAAAGAAAAATTATGTGCCGAGCATCGTATCGAATATAAAATACTAAAACGTATTCCACCCGAAAATTTTGATGCTCGATCAACTACCAATCTTCGAACGAACTGTGATATTCCTTATAGAATTGATTTGGCTGGAGGCTGGCTCGATCAGCCTTATGTTTCAAAATATGCTGCCGGGCCGGTTCTAACTATTTCGATTGAGCCTAATGTAGAATTTAACTTGCGTAGCGGTATGGCTTCGAGCACACGTAATAAGGCAATTGAGTTGTGGAGTTCATCCATACCACAAGGCGATAAAATTAAGCTTGCAAAAATCTTATTTGCTTTTGACAATCCTCCAGGCACCAAAGATGTTTCGGGTTCGCAAGATGCATTAGGAATAGTATTGCCAGGGCTTAATTACTTGTTTTATGCAGAAGAGGATTACTGGCCTAAGAAAATAGAAAGCGTGCATGACGAACTTATTTTAAGTTGGCTTGAAAAACATTTGTGTCTGGTTTCGCTTGGTCCTCGCAAAAGAGACTATCATGTACTTGACAAAACAGATATTACTCCCGCTAAAGCGTTGGCTTTAGCCAACGCAAGCCAAAGTTGCTGGTCAGCAATACTAAGTCGTGATATCGGAATATTTGGACAAGCTTTTAGAGAATCGTTTGATGCGCAAGAGGCCATGTTTCCTAATACCGTGAATGATGAAATTAAGGAGGTTATAAATAAGTACAAAAACATTGTATATGGTTGGAAACTTTCAGGAGCGGGTGGGGGAGGTTACCTTATTCTTGTAACGGATAAGGATATCGAAGGCGCATTTAAAATTAAAATAAGGAGGAGAGGATTTTAACCTCTTTAAATTTTTTCAACGCTATGACTCAAAATAAAAGAAACTATACCATACCATTTATTGTTGTAACCAGCCTGTTTTTTCTGTGGGCATTGGCACATAATTTAAATCCGATTTTAATTCCTCATTTAAAAAGAGCATGTGCATTAAGCGATATGGGAAGTGCATTAATAGACTCTGCATTTTTTATAGCTTACTTCATTATGGCCATTCCGGCCGGAATGATAATGCAAAGGTTTGGTTATAAACTTGGAATCATAACAGGATTATTGCTCTTCAGCTGCGGAGCTTTTTTATTTTATCCGGCTGCATCAGCTATAAGTTTTCCGTTATTTCTTGTCGCCTTATTTATTATAGCCAGTGGATTAACCTTTTTAGAAACCGCTGCCAATCCTTACATCACTATTTTGGGCAAAGCCGAAACGGCTACCCTGCGTTTAAACTTCGCTCAATCATTTAATGGACTTGGTGCAACCATAGCGCCTTTGCTTGGCGGGCTATTTATCCTGTCAGGCAAGCAATTAAGTGAAGCTGATATAGTTAATATGAGCGAATTGCAACGCCACACTTTTTATCTTGAAGAAGCAGCAACCGTAAAAATCCCTTACGTAATAATTGGATTTGTGGTGCTTCTGGTAGCTATAATAGTTTATAAAATGCATTTGCCCGAAATAGAAGAAGAGCAAATAGAAAAGCAAAAAAGCAATGGCAAAAGCGTTTTAAATCATAGTCATCTTACCTGGGGCATTATAGCTCAATTCTTTTATGTGGGTGCACAAGTAGGAGTGGGTAGTTTCTTTATTCGGTTTTTAGGAAGTACTGCGGCAATTGATGAACAATCAGCTGCCTATTATTTATCGGTTGCTTTATTGATGTTTATGATTGGGCGCTTTATAGGCACAGTACTTATGAATTACATTGCAGCCAACAAGCTGCTTGCTTTGTATTCAGTAATAAATATGCTGCTATTGTTGATTGCTGTTTTGGCCGAAGGAAAACCTTCTGTATTCTGCTTAATGTTCGTAGAGTTTTTTATGTCAATTATGTTTCCAACCATTTTTTCTTTAAGCATAATTAACCTGGGCAAGCAAACCAAACTTGCATCTTCTTACATCATTATGGCAATAGCCGGAGGGGCTGTTATTCCTTTAATTATGGGCCGTATATCTGATATTAGTTCGATACAATGGGCTTATATGGTGCCTTTGGCGTGTTTTATTCCGGTACTATTTTTTGGTTTAAAAGGATATCAAGTTAAAACCTCGCAACAATGAAAAAATATTGTCTGGCACTGGATTTAAAAGAGGATGATGCATTAATAGCTGAATATGAAAAGTATCATCAACAAGTGTGGCCCGAAATTATTGAAAGCATAAAATCTTCAGGCATTACCAGTCTCGAAATTTACCGCATTAGTAATAGGCTGTTCATGATAATTGAAGCTCAGGATGAGTTCACTTTTGAAAAAAAGAATCAAGCCGATATGATAAATCTAAAAGTGCAGCAATGGGAAGTGTTAATGTGGCAATATCAGCAAGCTTTGCCTTGTGCAAAGCCCAGAGAAAAATGGCTATTGATGAATAAGATTTTCGAGATGAAATAGTAAATAGTAAGCTAAAGGATACTAGAAAGGAAGCGATTAGAACCATTATTTTTTTTATAAAAAAACACCTATTCTAATTTCAAAAAGTGAACGCAAATTTACTTATCAACAAATATAATTCATTAGCAAATAGATATATCTTGAAACACTTGCTAGACAAACATTTCGTAAAAATATCGTGCTGCTGTTTTGTTAATCATTTTATATACATTTTCAAATAATAATCCTTTCAATCCTCAATTGAAAATAGTACATTCGCGTTCCCAAATAGAAACGCAAATAGAACAAGAAGAAAGAAAAAAATGGAAGAGAACAGTAGTGCCGAAAATGGCAGGATTATCAAGGTAAATATAGAAGATGAAATGAAGACGGCCTACATCGATTATTCGATGTCGGTTATTGTAAGTCGTGCATTGCCCGATGTACGCGATGGATTAAAGCCGGTACACCGCAGGGTGTTGTACGGTATGTTAGATCTGGGAGTATTAAGCAATCGTACCTATAAAAAGTCGGCACGTATAGTCGGAGAGGTTTTAGGTAAGTATCATCCACATGGCGATTCATCGGTATACGATACGATGGTGCGAATGGCACAAGACTGGAGCCTGCGCTATACCCTGGTTGATGGGCAGGGTAATTATGGCAGCATGGATGGTGACCCACCTGCGGCAATGCGTTATACCGAAGCACGCCTTCGCAAGATTGCCGAAGAAATGTTGCATGATATAGAGAAGGAAACCGTTGACTTCCGTCCAAACTTTGACGATACACTCCAGGAACCAACTGTTTTGCCTAGCAGAATACCTAACTTATTAGCAAATGGAGCATCGGGAATTGCTGTTGGTATGGCTACTAACATGGCCCCGCACAATCTTACCGAAGTGCTAAATGGAATAATTGAATACATAGATAATAAAGAAATTACCATTGAGGAGTTAATGAAAATCATCATAGCTCCTGATTTTCCTACCGGTGGAATTATTTATGGTTATGGTGGTGTTCGCGAAGCATTCATGACCGGACGAGGCCGCATTGTTATTCGAAGCAAAACAAATATTGAGACTACCAAAGACAACCGTGAGCGTATAGTTATAACCGAAGTACCTTACCAAACCAACACAGGGGTATTGCTTGAGAAAATAGGAGACTTAATAGGCGAGAAGAAAATTGAAGGGATATCTGCTATGCGTGATGAAAGTAATCGCGAAGGCACCCGTATTGTATTCGAAGTTAAGCGCGATGCCATGGCCAATGTGGTTCTCAACAATCTTTTTAAATTTACAGGACTTCAAACATCGTTTAGTGTAAATAATATAGCGCTTGTGCATGGTCGCCCATTGATGCTCAACCTGAAAGATCAAATAGTGCATTATGTGGATCACCGCCACGAAGTTTTAGTGCGAAAATCCAAATTTGAATTAGCCGAAGCAGAAAAGCGGGCACATATATTAGAAGGGTTACTTATTGCCCTCGACCACTTAGACCAGGTAATTGCTTTGATACGCGCCTCTCAAACCCCAGACGAAGCCAAAAATGGACTTATCACAACCTTTGCACTTAGCGAAATTCAGGCAAAAGCAATTTTGGAAATGCGCTTACAGCGCCTTACCGGACTTGAGCGTGATAAAATTAAGGATGAATATGCCGAATTGATGAAGCAAATAGCTTACCTTAATGAAGTACTTGGAAGCCTGACTTTGCGCATGGAAATACTAAAGGGTGAAATGATAGAAATGCGCGATAAATATGGCGACAAGCGCAGAACCGAAGTAGTAATGGCTGATGATGACATCAGCATGGAAGATATGATAGCCGATGATTCGGTGGTTGTTACCATATCGCATTTAGGGTACATTAAGCGCACACCACTTGCAGAGTATCGCACTCAAGGACGTGGTGGACGCGGATCTATGGGAAGTTCGGTGCGCGAAGAAGATTTTGTAGAACATATATTTGTGGCTACCAATCACAACTACCTGCTGCTATTTAGCGAAAAGGGACAATGTTATTGGTTGCGCACTTACCAATTGCCCGAAGGAAATAAGACAACCAAAGGCCGCGCCATTCAAAATCTTATAAACATTGAACCTGGCGATAAGATTAAAGCTTTTATCATTGTAAAAAATCTGGTTGATGAGGAATACCTCAATAACAACTACATTATAATGGCTACCAAACAGGGAATTATTAAGAAAACCTTGTTAGAGGCTTATTCACGACCACGTAGCAATGGAATTAACGCTATTAACATTTCGGACGGTGACGAGTTGCTTGAAGCAAGACTTACCAATGGTCAAAATGAAATAGTTCTTGCAACGCAGTCAGGAAGGGCAATACGCTTCAACGAAAGTACCGTGCGTGCCGTAGGCCGTAACAGCATAGGTGTTACTGGTGTGCGTATGGATGAAGACAAAGATTTCGTAATTGGTATGATTTGCCTTTCGGATACTACCAAAGAGACCATATTAGTGGTGAGCGAAAATGGCTATGGCAAGCGCAGCGATATCGAAGACTATCGAGTAACCAACCGGGGAGGTAAAGGTGTTCGTACCTTAAACGTAACAGATAAAACAGGAAACCTGGTGGCTATAAAATCAGTAGTAGAAACTGATGACCTAATAATTATAAATAAGTCGGGAATTACCATCCGTATAGAAGTAGAAAAATTGCGTGTTCAGGGAAGGGCTACTCAGGGAGTAAGACTGATAAAGTTGGATGATGATGATAGCATTGCATCGGTTTGTAAAGTAGATGCAGTTGAGCTAAAAGATGAGATTGCTGTGAATGAAGATGAAAATGGTGTAACGTTAGATACTACAGGAGCGATTGATTCGACAGCCACCGAGCCTGAAACTGGTAAAGATGCACGGAATAATGAAAAGCCGATTTGTAATTATGTTAAATAGAAAAAATATTTTAGATTGATATTTCCATTTAAAAATAAAAACTTAAGTTATTAAAAATGAATAGATTAATTTTGATTATCTGCCTTTTAAGTTTAAGCATTAATTTGATTGCTCAAAAGGCCAAAGTGCAAAGCGCATACAATTATTATCAATACAAAGAGTATGATAAAGCAATGCAGGCAATTGACGAAGCAAGTGCCAATGAACAGAGTATGGCCATGCCTAAAACATGGTATTACCGTGGAATGATTTACAAAGCATTGGTTACCGATGATAAATTTAAGGCATTGGCACCCAATGGAATAGAGACAGCCATAAGTTCTTATCGCAAGGCATTAGAACTTGATCCGAAATATGAATACAAACCTGAAATTTTGGCTGATATCGATCAATTGAAAAATCTGATTTTTACTAATGGAGTTAAGGCATACGAGTCGAAGGATTATGCAGGAGCACTCCGATATTTTGAACAAACCTTGGCCGACAGCCCGAATGATACTACTGTTCTTTTAAATTGCGCCTTAGCAGCACGTCAAGATGGGAATAAAGAAAAATCAAAACTCTATTATACCAAGCTGATAGAGAATAAAATGGATGATCCTGCAATCTATCAATCGCTGGCCGCACTTTATACCGAAGAAGGCAATAAAGAAAAAGTAAGTGAAGTAGCTGCCGGACTTAAGCGCTATCCGGGCGATCAGGCATTAATGGTATTTCAATTAAACGATGTACTTGAAAAAGGCAATCCCGAAGAAGCCCTTGAGCCATTAAACAAAGCAATTGCAGCGGATCCTAAAAACCATGAACTATATATGGCCAAAGGTAGCATGCTCGATAAATTAGCAGCAGCTTCAAAAGAGAAAAAAGAAAACGCAAAGGCAGACGAATACAACAAACAGGCTATAGAAGTGTATAGAAAAGCAATTGAAATTAAACCGGATTACTTTGATGCCAATTATAATGTTGGGGCATTACTATTTAATGACGGGGCAGAGTTAATTAACAAAGCCAACGATTTACCACCAAGCAAACAAAAAGAGTATGACGCCTTGTTGGCAAAAGCAAACACAAACTTCAAAGCTGCAAAGCCTTATCTTGAAAAAGCCTATCAGCTAAACAATACCGATCAGGGAACTTTAATTTCATTAAAACAATTGTATGTAAGGTTGGGTGAAACCGATACCGAAATATATAAAACGATAGATGCTGCTTTAAAGAAATAAGTAGTACAGAAACGGAGGCAAGTCCTCCGTTTACTCGTAATTTTATATTTAACATAATATTAATTATAGGACATTTGTATTTGTAAGCCATTATATAACAATGTGTTAAACTTAGATCTAATTTTTAAGATTTTCGATCCAGGCAATAGCTAGTTCACAACCAAAACACAAGGAATTTAAGATCTCAGTAAACGATTTTAGGTTCAGAGCCTTTTCTTTATTTTGCCATTCTTGTTTATTAAAAATCGCCTTAACTAGAATCTTTCATAAAAAATGCGTCATTTCTTGCCATAGGATTATTGCTATTTTAAATGCTTTTAGTACTTTGCTTTGCATGGGCATCTTAAGTTCAAAGATGTTTTGTAGGGAAAGTAAACAGGGTATTTTTTTAATTCTATTAATAAGTTTGGGCATTGCTTTTAATGAATATTGTTTTCAAGTACCAGCAAACCGTATCGGTTTTAAAAAGCATGGTGGCCTTTATTATTTAAAACAACTTAAAGCAATTTAGGAAGTGGGAATTTGATTTTATCTGTTTTTTTTCGACCATATTTTTTAAGTCCGAAGAATTCAGATTGATGCATTTTTTTTGATTTTGGACTCTTGGTATTAGCTGTTTATTTAATTTTCAAAAAATAAGATTAACAGCAGATTACCAAATAATGTAATTACAAATATCGATTTTAAAACAAATGACAAAGCACGCATCGAAAATGTTTCTTCAAAATCTTGGTTGGTGATATGAGCAATTAATAGACAATGGCTTACCAGATTAAAGCAAAATTTTAAGAGTTAACGACCAAGATGACTAATTCAAAGCCAAAACAGGTTGGACAACATGATACAGAAAATATAATCATCAGCACCCTACTCTATTCCAATTACCCAAAAATTCATATCAGAGGCATAAATCAAGAGTCAAATTGGATGAAGCAACTTGATATTGATAGAATAATGAATAAGCATAAACTTTATGCAATTTTAATATAGTAAAACTATGTAGCTAGATAACATAATTGTAACTCAAACATGCAGTGCGCAAGCACCTCTATAAGTTCGTTTTTCATTATTCAACCGAATATTTATTTTTTACTAAACCTATCAAAGTATAAAACATGAGAAATGTCATTGCATGATACAATTATTTAATCTTCTTTTGAACCGTTAATGAAAAAATTCCTACTCTTATCTCTTGTCGGCATTATGATGCTTTCTGCTTTTAGGCATACGATGATATTTGTTCATTATCTCATCAACAAACAGACTTATGCAACGGTGCTTTGTGAAGACAAGGCAAAACCCAAAATGAATTGTTATGGGAAGTGTCATATGATGAAAGAAATGAAAGAGCAGGACAAAAAGGATCAAGGCCCTACATCGTCAGCAAAAGAAAAAAATGAAACAGTTCAATTCTTTCAAAAAAACATCCACTTCCCTTTCAGCGCTTGTTTTGAAATAACAAAATACGATAGCTTCTTTCTCTTGCGCAAAGCACAATCTGTAAGCTTTTCAATCTTTCATCCACCAACCGTTTAACTTATTTATTTCTTATTGTCACGCACGCTACACATAGTGTGCATGATGGCTATATTTCTTTTGCTTATAGAAGCAAAGAAAAACAGTGTTGCATTTAAGCAACTTCAAATTGTTGTAATAAATATTTTAACAAAAAAATGAATAAACTAATTATCATAGTAATTGTTATATTAAGTACTCAACTGCTCCACGCATGTGATTTTTGTAATTGTTATTTGGGGTTAAATCCACAGTACAAAAAGAACATTGTTGGCTTGCGGTATCATTCTATGAGATACCATGGAACGCATCATAATTTATCAGAGTTTGCCGATGCCAATCTCTCCCAAAGCCATTTTTGGGAAAAGCGCAATATCCTGGAATTATACGGACAGTTATATCCGGTTCAAAAACTCCAACTAATATTTTCCCTTCCATACATCTATAATGCTGAGGGAACAAGCAGTAAAGGCGAAGATGCAATGAATGGACATCATCATGGTGAGGCTGAAAGCGATGAACCCATTAAAGGAATTGGCGACCCAATTGTGATTGCTCATTATCAGTTGTTCAACAAAACAAACATGGATAGTTCAAAACTATCGCATCGGTTGTTTGCCGGAGGTGGTATAAAATTTCCAACAGGTAAATACAAGCTTGGTGTTAATGGAAACCCTCTTGAACGAATGCATCAACCCGGAACAGGCAGTTGGGATTTTATTGCTAGTACGTCTTATTTGGGAAAAATTAACCGCGTAGGTTTCAATGTAAATGCGTCTTATTTGATTGCTACTATCAATAGTGAATCTTTTCAATATGGAAACAAATTAAATGCAAATGCAATAGTTTATTATCAATTTAATGTAAACAAAATGCAGCTTAATCCTAGCACAGGAGTATTTGTTGAACAGGCAGGTAAAGATTGGAACGAGAATTATTATATCAGCAATTCAGGTGGAACAATAACTTATGCTCATGCAGCCTTAGATTTTTATTTTAATAAAATATCCATCAATACAGCATTTCAATTACCCGTTAGTCAAACATTAAATATGCCGCAACCTGAAATGAAATTCAGAATTATAACGGGCATTTCGGTTGCACTTAATTAATTCAAATAATAAAAAACAAAATCAGATTAATCACTTATCAAACAATTTTAAAAATAAAGAAAATGAAAAAAAACAAAGTAATCTTAATGGCCCTTGTGGCATTGCTAACAACAGCAACAATTTTTACAGGATGTAAAAAAGATGATGACGAAACACCGGCACCAACACCAAGCACGGAGCAAAAACTTTCTTTCCATATGCATACCATGGTAGGAACAAGCGCTGCTGTTTATGGAACGCAGTATCAGGATGCATCAGGAAGAAAGTTTAACCTTTCCGATTTTCGTTATTATCTTTCGAATATTGTTCTTATTAAAAATGATGGAAGCCAGCTACCGATATCCGGAAAAGTTATTCTTGTTAATCCGGCAACCAGCAAATATGAATTAGCAAAAGTGCCTATTGGCTCTTACAAGGGTTTTAAATTTATCGTTGGTTTAGACAGTGCTACCAATCACAGCGACCCAACAACCTATGCGGCCGGCAATCCGCTTGCAATACAAAGTCCAGGCATACATTGGAGTTGGAATAGTGGCTACATCTTTATGAAAATAGAAGGAAAGGTTGATACTACACAGGCTGCAAACGGACCTCTTGATTTTGAATACTTCTATCATATTGGTATGGATAATTTCAAGTGTAGCATTGATTTTTCTACTGAGGCGTTTACAGTTGTAAGTGGAAGCGATTATGAAATAGGTTTGGAATTCGACTTGCTGAAGGTGTTGAACAACGTAGACATGCGAACAGAAAACGCAACCCATACTATGGACAACATGCCTCTTGCTACAAAAATTGCCAACAACTGGCCAACAGCCTTTTCAATAGAATAAGACAATGAGAGTGATTTCATTTACAGAATCCATCTTAAAAGCCCTTCTGCCCAGAGGCAGAAGGGCTGTGATGGTGATTTGCATATTCTTTTGCATTTCCGCTTGTAAAAAGGATCCGGCAGCAGAAGACAAAGGCAACGAAGTACTGATACTTAATACACCCACGGGATTTCCTTATCCTCTTATCCCAGCCGACAATCAACCAACGCAAAACAGAATTGATTTGGGTAAGAAATATTTTTTGACCCATTGCTTTCCCGCGATAATACCATTTCGTGCAGCAGTTGTCATCACACCGATAAGAAGTTTACCGATGGCGTGCAGTTTAGTTTAGGCATTGACAGCAATCGCACTACACGCAACTCAATGACTATTTTAAATACAGCCTATCAACCATATATGTTTTGGGATGGTGGTGTGCCATCACTTGAACAACAAGTGCTTGCGCCAATAGAAAATCCGCTTGAAATGGATTTTGATATAAATCAGGTTGTAGCAAGGTTAAACAAGCATCCTGATTATCCTTCTCTTTTTCAAAAAGCATATAACCAACCGCCAAGTGTATATACACTCACTCGGGCAATTGCTTGTTATGAACGCACACTCTTTACTGGAAAATCGCGTTATGATGATTACCTTTATGACAAAAACACAGCAGCATTAACACCCTCCGAAATAAATGGAATGAATATTTTCTTTGCTGAGAAGGGAGAATGTTTTCATTGTCATGGACAGTATAATTTTACTGATTACAGTTTTAAAAATAACGGAGTTTATTTAAACTACGTTGATAGTGGACGCGCACGAATTACGCTACAGCAAGCGGATGTTGGGAAATTTAAAGTGCCCTCTTTGCGCAATATAGAACTCACCGCTCCCTATATGCACGATGGCTCAATGGCAACTTTAAAAGATGTAGTTGAGCATTACAACAGTGGTGGCCACCCACATCCTAATAAAAGCGGACTCATACTACCATTGAATTTAACAGTACAGGAAAAGCAAGATTTGGTTAATTTTCTAAAAGCATTAACTGATAAATAATTATTTCAAAAAACTTAACAAAAAAAAGAAATGTCAAAATATATCATCACTGCAATTGTCCTAACAACAATAATTTCCTCTTGCAAAAAAGATGAGGACAAATGCACAGCTAGCAAAGGTGGCAGTTTAACGATTGTAGCGTTTCCGCAACATCATAGTAAACCCATATTCAATAAAACGAATTACCTCGATACAATTTACGTAAAGTTCAACTCGAAGGAATCACCAGGATTAAGCCCCGCAAATTACGACACTTACTTTGTAGGCGAAGCAGGCGAAGACCATGTTCACATGGAGGGTTTGAAATGTGGTGACTACTTTTTTCTTGGAGCCGGTTTTGACACTACCATCAATGCACGTGTTGTAGGTGGTATTCCATATTCTACCGATCAAAAGGAAGGAGAAATAAATATAAATATTCCTGTTACAGAGTAATTTGGTTTAGGTTGGTTTGCCTTTAGTAGTAATGATGCATTTCATTGCTTCAAACAAACTATTACGCATAAAGCCCATTCCAAGAATTATTTAGTGTTCAAACCATAGCATATCAATAGCATTTACACATAGAAGCCAGGCATTCGAACAAGGCACGGGTTAAATAGTATGATTTCTATGCTTGAGGCGCTTATTACAATTCATGATTTATCTAGTGTAAACAAGATTAACTTCTTTAGTGCGATCTAACACTTACAGCAATCGTACATCAACAGAGAAATACTATAATAATAGTTACATATTCCATTTAGCATTTATATATTTGTGCTTCTGCCAATTTGATTTGAAATATGTCTATAAAGAAAAAAAAGGTTCAGCAGAAGATTGCTGATTACCTATTTCGCAAAGAACTGCAAAAGCAACACCGCCACCCGCGTAGTGTATCGTTTGACCGCGCGCTAAAAATAGGCATCTTATACGATGCCACTTACGAAGAAGATTATGAAGTAATTAAAAAGTATGTAAAAAGCATGCGCGACTTACAGAAAGACGTGCTTGCACTAGGCTATATTGACCAAAAAGAAATGCCCAACATGCGCTTTAGTAAATTGGGGCTCGATTTCTTTACTTTTAAAAATCTTACCTGGCTGCTAAAACCAAACCACCCAATGGTGGATAAGTTTACACAGGTACATTTTGATATCTTAATTAACCTCAACATTCATCATTGTTTTCCGCTTAAGTACCTTGCGTCTATTACCAAGGCAAATTTTAAAATTGGACGCTACGAAGGACGCCATCACCAGTATTGTGACTTTATGATAAAAACAAATGATAAAGTAACACTTGCTGCTTTTATCGAGTTGGTAGATAAATATTTAAAACATATAGGTAACGCCCATGTACGAACCGCTTAATGGCACAGGAGTAGCACTTATTACTCCATTTAGCAAAGATCTTACGGTTGATTACGATGCTTTAACGCGAATGGTAAATCACCTGATAAAAGGAAAGGTTGAATACATTGTAATACTTGGTACTACTGGTGAAAACGTTACCCTAAGCAACGATGAGAAGCACGAAATAATTAATCACATTATTGCCGTTAATAAATCCCGAATAAAACTTGTATTAGGTGTTGGTGGCAATAACTCTGGCTTAGTAGCGCATCAGTTGAGTCAAATAGCATATAAAAATTTAAGTGCAATACTTAGTGTAGCGCCATATTACAATAAACCCAATCAAACAGGTTTGTATCAACATTATAAATTGATAAGCGAGTCTTCTCCCCTACCTGTTATATTATACAATGTTCCTGGCCGCACTGGTGTTAGCATAAGTGCCGAAACACAACTGGCCCTTGCATATGACTTTAAAAACATTGTAGCCACCAAAGAAGCAAGTGGCAACATGGATTTAATAATGAAAATAATTAAAGACAAGCCCAAGAAATTTGGCGTTATCAGTGGCGATGATAACCTAACACTACCAATGATGAGTGCCGGTGCTCAAGGCGTAATAAGTGTAAGCGCCAATGCCTTTCCGCAACTAATGAGCAACCTGGTGCAATCTGCGCTCTCGGGCGATTATAATCATGCCCGCGCTTTACATTACAAGTTGTTTGATATTACCAATTTGATGTTCGAAGAAGGTTCGCCTGCAGGAGTAAAATTTATACTGAAGCAAAAAAAGCTTATTGATGATAATGTAAGGTTGCCTCTTGTTAAATCTTCTGCAACGCTGCAAAAAAAAATAAATATTTCATTGAAGGAACTCAAATAGCCTTAGGCTATTTGTTGCCATTGCAAATTGGCACTTGCACGCTCAGCAATTCCTAATCCCAATCCTTTATTAATGCTTATTTGCCCATTCGCAAACCGGATGTTTTCGAAGGGATCGTTTTTAATCAATAACGGACCATCAAGGTCGAGCCAGTCGGCTGCACCCATTAAGTGTGCAGCTGCAGAAGTACCGCAACTGCTTTCGCTCATACATCCTATCATTATTTTTTTTTGCAATTCATGCACTTCTTGAATAATATTCTTTGCACGTGTGAGACCGCCACATTTCATGAGTTTAATATTTACACCATCAAAGTAGTGCAACAATTCCATACTGGCATTGTCACCTTGAAAACTTTCATCAGCTATTAGCGGAATTTGTGCGATGGCTTGCAAAGCAGGCATTTGTATTTCCATGCCTTCAGGCATGGGCTGTTCAATAAACACACACCCTTGTTGCTGTAGGAAATCAACTTTAAATTTTGCCACTTCAACATCTTTCCATGCCTGATTAGCATCTACACAAAATTTTTTGTTGCTAAGTCTTTTAAATAAAGCAACAAAAGACTCGTCATCAGTTCCAATTAGCTTTAATTTTATTAATGTAAATGCAGATGCTTCATCCAGTTTTAGTTTCAATTCCTCATGTGAGCAAAACCCAATTGTGTAAATAGATTCAGCCGGAGTTGGTCGTTTATATTTTTCTAAATAACTTAAACATGAAAAGGAATTTACTTTTCCATAAAGGTCGTGCAATGCAATGTCCAATGCTGCTTTGGCTGCATAGTTACCTTCGTTTGGTGTAACAAAATTTACATGCTTATTAAGTCCATTTTCATCAGTAAAATCTTCAAACGATATTTTGCTGATAAAATCAATTACAGATTGTTGACTTTCTTTCACATAAGGAGGCAAGGTAGCTTCGCCAAATCCTGCAACATCGTTCATTACTAATTTTACAAAAACCGAATCGGTACCATCGCGTATGCCATGTGCTATTGCAAACGGATGTTTAAACATCAGACGATATGGAGCAATAAATACCTGCAACGAAATTTATATTAATTCTTTAACAATGCATTAATGGCTAATGCCAATACTGTCTAACTCATTCAAGGTTATCGAAGGAGGCATTTGATGATTCTCAACCTTGTACTTTACAATTTTGGCTACAGCTTCAGCATCGGCCTGGCTTCGGAAGCCACTGTTGCCAGACACTACGGGAATATTTGGTTGAAAAATGCGCATCGATTCACCAACGTAAACTGCATAGCCATATCCTTCACTAACTCCGCTTTTAGGGTAATCTGTATTTGAAAAAATCTTAAAAGACACGTTGGTAAGAGGTGGAGGTTTAGGCATTTGCGAAGTATCCCTTTTTTCATGATTCTCGAATAACTCATTCCTGGAATTTTCAGTTGTAACGGTACCAGTACACGCTACAAAAACAAAGAAGAATGCAATCAGAAAATATCTCATTGGTTACTGTATAATGGCAAGTTTGCCGGAGGTTACAAATAAGTTGTCGCAACTAACGGTGTACACATAAATGCCCTCTCTGAATCGACCAAGCGAAAGTTGCAAAGTTGTAGTTGTCATTTTATAGGACTGAGTAGTAATTAGCCTGCCAGCCATGTCATACATCATAAAGGTAAGCGTTTTATCTATTGCATTTTCGCACTCAAGTTTAAGATTTGATTTGGTAGCTAAAGGGAATACATCAATTATGCAGAATGTTTCGGTGCTATCCACAATGGAATCAGCTGGTCCAAATGACCACATATCATCATAGTATTGCCCAAAATCCTGGCCTCCTAATACATAGCCAAAATCGCCAATGCTAAACGAAGAAGTACCCTGCCTTGCACCGTCTGGAAAGTCGGGAATGGTATCCCATTTATCAAGAAAGCGGTCGTAACGGTAAAAATCTTTATACTCAGTATTGCCATTTTTGCCAAGGCCAACAAATCCCTGTCCATCAATATCAAAAGCAACAGCGTTGCTACGTGGAGCTCCAGCAAAGGAACTCTTTTGTGTCCAGGTGTTGGTGCTTGCATTAAACATCCATACATCATTGCTTGCTGCACCATTAACATTACCGCAGCATACCCAAGCTTTATCCAAATAAGTAAATGTAGCAGCCGCAAGCGTATTCATATTTGGAAAGTCAGCAGCCTGATACCAATTATTGGTATTGGGATCGTAACGCCACATATCCTTACCGTTACTACTTGTACCCATACCGATATACGCGCTGTCCTTTACACTGAAAGCAATAGCCTCGGCCCTGCCTTCGGGCAGACTAGCAATTTGTGACCATGAGTCAAGAGCAGGGTCGTAACGCCAACAATCACTGAAAAAAGTATTTGGAACAATATCATCTTGCCCTGTACCAATAAAACCATAAGGGGCAATACTAAAACCAACACTCCTTATACGTTTGGTGCCTGCAAAATTAGCAAGCCTTATCCAAATATTGCTGCCGGGATCATACCTATAGAAATCTTTATAAAATATTATTAGTTTGTCCTGTGCCATAATACCCTTTGCCTTTGAGCACAAAGGAACTTCCATAGGCCCAACCATTGCCGGGATAGCTTGCTTTTTGTGTCCATATATAGGATGCACTGGCTACATACTTATGCTGAATGGCAATAAATAGAAAAGTAATTATAATGTACAGCTTCTTACCCGACACAAATTTGCTATTGAATAGTTCTATAGTGAACAAATTAAGCGCATAATAATTAGTTGACAAAAAAATTTCTCAAATTTAGTCAAGCTGCCCTGCTTTTTTGGGCGAAATTCAATTTTTAATACCAATTCTCCTCCAATTCGATGATTTGTACCCGTCACAGTCATCATTGCTCACTAAATTAATCTTGTTCATTTTGAAATGCTAAAGGCCTTTCAAAGAAATCTAAAATTACTAGAGCCTTTTTCTTTGATATTTTTTTTTAACTAATTCTCATTCTTTATTCCATAAAAAAACTATTATTACATGCGAAACTTTATTATCATGAAATATATTTTATCTATAACATTATTTGTTGGTATATCCATTTGCACCCAACAAAAGGTAACAGCACAAACATACTTTACCAACACAGGTGTAATAACTAATGATAGCAATTGGAATATATTTAGTATAAATGTTACGAACCCACTTTTTCCGTTATGCAATGGCAGTTATGGATTAGAAGAAGTATGTGTTTCTATTAATCATCCAATGGTGCAGGAATTAATTCTCATCGTTATATCTCCCGACGCTTCAATCTATCAAATATACAATGGCAATGCAGTTGGGGCTAATTTTAATGGTGCATGTTTTAATGCAGTCGGGGTTGACATAGGGGCTTCCTGGCCTCCTTATATGGGGGATTTCATACCCAATTATCCGCTAGGTGTTTTTAATAATGGACAACCAACTGCAGGGTCATGGCTTTTGGTGGTTATTGATAAAAAACAACCAAACAATGCAGGAACACTTACATCATGCAGTTTCAAATTCAGCACGAATCCTTCTCCACCTTTCTCTTTTGATTCTACCAACCTACCTATTGTTAAGATTGAAACCAATGGAGTTATCATTGTTGATGATCCAAAGATTCCTGCCTCTATCGGTATAATTGATAATGGAGCGGGAATCTTTAATCATCCTACAGACACCTTTACTTTTAAACACAAGATAGGCATTGAAACAAGAGGTGCGAGTTCTGCAATTTTACATCCACAAATTCCTTATGGATTTGAAACATGGGACAGTCTTAATAATGAAATTGATACATCTATACTTGGACTGCCACCCGAAAGTGATTGGATATTGTATTCGCCACAAAACGACCGATCACTTATGCGCAATGTTTTAACTTATCATCTTGCTAATCAGATGGGACATTATGCCTCGCGCACACGCTTTGTCGAGCTAATGCTAAATGGAAGTTACAAGGGTGTTTATGTATTAATGGAACGAATAAAACGTGATAAAAATCGGGTGGATATAGCCAAACTAACAAATACTGATACAGCAGGTGTAAACCTTACAGGGGGCTATATCTTAAAAACAGATTGGTGTGTAAATGGTTCTTGCGATGGATTTTATTCTGTTTATACTGATCCGAATAATGGAAGCCCTTCATTTTACGAATATGTTTATCCCAAATCACAGGATATGTTACAAGTTCAAAAAAATTATATAAACGCTTACATGGATAGTTTTGAGCTCGCATTAAGTGGCACTAATTTTTCTGATCCGATTCTGGGTTTCCGCAAGTACATTGATATCCTGGCGGCATGCGACTTTATATTTATAAATGAAATGAGTCGAAATGTAGATGCTTACCGGGCCAGTAATTATTTTTATAAAGATAAGAACAGCAACGATGGTCGCTTTGTATTAGGCCCCGTGTGGGATTATAATTTCGCATGGCGCAATGCTGATTTTTGTAATTCAGACCAAATATCGGGTTGGGATTATAGTAATTACGCTTGTGCTCCCAAAGTTTTTTGGGCGAAGCGAATGGTGCAGGATCCATGGTTTCAAAACCGCTTACAATGCAGGTGGCAGGATCTTCGTGCCAATCAACTTGATACAGCATCCATCAACCATTTTATTGATTCGGTTGCATTATTTCTAAATGATGCCAAAAGCCGACACTTTGCAATTTGGAAATCGTTTGGTGCAGTTCCAAATTTATATTGGCCCCCTCCTATTTCTCTAAATTATCAGCAAGAGATTTCATATATGAAAACCTGATAGGCCAACGTATCAACTGGCTCGATAATAATTTCCCTGGAGTATGTAATAGCACACCCATTGATGATGCTCCCACAATATCCAATTCCGGAGTAAGTGTTTTTCCAAGCCCTATTATTGATTATGTAATATTTGATGTATTCGGCCATACAGATTGCCTTATTACCTTGAGCGATGTTACCGGAAGAGAGGTTTACAAATCAACTCCTGTAGCTGCTGGACAGTTTGTTTTGAATTGCAATTTTTTGCAATCAGGAGTTTACCTTTATTCGGCTACACAGGCCACTAACGGCAAAGTAATTTCAAATGGTAAATTATTAAAACAATAAGCTAAGTCAAGCCGTAACCGAAAACCGGTACTTAGGATATTCTAGTTCTCTGCAAAAACAAGAAATGAATAGTGTCGTAGGGAGCCACTACCATAGTATATTATTACAATTATATCATCGTAGGGCTAAGCTTCCTTACCTTCTTGTTGTAAGGCATCCCAAAATTGCACTGCCCTGCGCGTGTGTGGAATTACAATACTGCCGCCAACCATATTGGCAACTGCAAATATCTCCAACATTTCATCGGTACTCACTTTTTGTTCATGGCATTTTTGCAAGTGATATTTAATACAATCATCGCAGCGTAAAACCATACTGGCAACCAGACCAAGCATTTCCTTGGTGCGTGTGCTTAATGCACCAGCAGCATACGTATTCGTATCAAGATTAAAAAATCGCTTTAGCACTAAATTGTCTTGCGACATTATTCGCTCATTCATAGATGAACGGTACTCATTAAACTCATTTACTATTGAACTCATTTTATTTTTTTTCCAAAGCTAAAAAAATCAAACATGCAATTTACCGACTTAAACATGCAATTTACCGACATGACTATCCAAAGCACCGATTATGCTTTTCGCACCTATATCCTTACCTGCATATTTGTATCATAATTTCTAAAACCTCTAAAACTATGTACCGAATTGACGAAGGCGAAAATGCCAACAAAAAGGAAAACGAAAATGAAATCCGCAGTGATTGGAATCGAAATCAGAAAGACCAAAAAATATGGCTTGGAGTAATTATTATGATTATTGGAGGCATTTTCTTGCTTAAGCAATTAAACTTTGACATGCCCCATTGGATATTTAGCTGGCCAATGATCTTGATTGCGGTAGGAACTTTTATTGGTGTGAAAGAAAATTTTTCGGGCTGGGGATGGTTAGCATGCCTCGTAGTAGGCATGGTTTTTCTCCTTAAAAATTCGTTTGGGATGCATGGCTTTGCCAATGTTCTTTGGCCCATCGCAATTATTGGTGTTGGTGCTTACCTTATACTAAGACCAAAAGGAAAGTACCTGTCGACTGACAGTTTTGGCATTAATCAAGATAATGTGCAAGATGTTGGTGATGGCGAATTAATTGAAGTAAACTCTGTATTTGGAGGTGCCCGTAGAAATATTGTTAGTAAGAATTTTCTGGGTGGCGAAATAAATTGTGTGTTTGGTGGTGGCGAAATAAATTTATCGCAAGCTGATATAAAGGGCATTGTACGTTTAGAAGTAAATGCAGTTTTTGGCGGTGCAAAAATTATTGTGCCTGCTAATTGGAATGTAAAGTCACGCGAGGTATCTGCTGTATTTGGAAATGTGACTGATAAGCGACCATATCAGAGGCTTACTGATATAAGTGATGATAAGGTTTTGTTACTAACAGGTGCAGCAGTGTTTGGAAGTATCGAAATTATCAGCTATTAATAAAATTTAACTTTAATGAAAAAGGCCCTCAATAGATGGCCTTTTTATAGTTATGGTATATTCATAAATTTATGCGTTTGCAATGAAATTCGCCAATTTGGGCTAGTTTTGACAAAATCAATAATTATAGGAAGCACCTTATCTTGTTTTGAAAATTCAGGTTGCAAAAAAAGTTTACAATTACTGTTAACTAATAATGCATGCTGTGCGGCCCATTCTATATCCGAAGGGTGAAAAACTACCACCTTAAGTTCATTAGCGATCTTAAGAGATGCAGATAGCGGAGGCTTAAACTTTTTTGGCGATACACAAATCCAATCCCATGTTCCACTTATAGGATAAGCACCCGATGTTTCGAGCCAAGTATTACAACCGGTCGCATGTATTGCTTCTGTTAAATGATTAAGATTATACATACAAGGTTCTCCGCCTGTAATTACTGCAAACTTTGCTTTACTCTCCTTTAGCCAATTGATAATGGTATCAATTTCAGTGAGTGAATGCTTTGCGGCATCCCACGATTCTTTAACATCACACCATACACAACCAACATCGCATCCTCCAAGCCGAATGAAATGTGCAGCAACGCCCATATTGTAGCCTTCGCCTTGCACAGTATAATATTGCTCCATAATGGGATAAAGCATCTTCAATGATATTTTGCCACAAATATATTATTCAAAACTGAGTTGTAATTTTATTATTTAGAGAGGGAAATGCATCATAGATAAAACTGCCATTGTAAATCTTTTTCTATTGCCCCAAGTGGGCTTTGATTAAAGTTCATTATTATTGCTTAAATCCAGCAAGCGTTGAATGTTTGGTAACTTTTTAAAATATACTAATTAATCATATTGATGGAATTGAGTATTATAAAAAAGCGCCTATATCTTTCGATATAGGCGCAAAAAGAAGATCTTTCTTATACTTTCTATTTATTTTGCAATTATCAGCTTAGTAATTGCGGTCTTATTATCAGAAGTCGCCATCAACGTATATATACCATTGCTTAATTTTTCAATCGACAATTGATAATTTAACATGGATGTTTTATCCTGCAAATGAATTTTTCCGCTAAGATCATATACTGTTACTGTTACATTGCTTTGCTCAAACTGGCTTAGGTCAACTGTAACATTTTCAGCTGCAGGATTAGGGAACGCCACTACATAGCCATCAGTACAGGCTAAAGCAGTCCATTTAATAGTTGCTTTGTTTTTAGTTATGCCACTTGCAGAAGTACCTGCAGGCCTAGGTATGATGAGAGTTGAAGCACTGCTTACATTATAAGTTGATGCTCCTGTTGCTTTGGTTCTTAATTGATAGTTACCTGGAGGCAAATTAGTAAATTTAGCAGTGTCGCTCGTATTTACTACAGCACCATATGCTACACCATCTCTAAACAATTGACAGGCGTATGGAGCAAAGCCACGCGTAATGTAATAGGTTAGCGATCCTTTATTGCATGTAGTACCTAAGGAAGATGAGGTGAGTGCTATGCTTTGACTGCAAGTATCTTTAAAGTTTGCAGTAATTTTATACTGCCCCCAATAAGAATTATTACCAACTGAATATGTCCTAATTCTAATATAGTAAGTACCATTAGCTAATGCGTTATAGGTATTGGTCCAGGTTGTGTTGGGATTTATTAGGAATTCGGAAGTGATAGGTGCACCTGCTGTATCTAAAAACAAAGTATAGTAAATATAAAGCCCATCGCTTACACTGTTGGTATCATCTAATGTTTGCACGGTCATGCTCACGGGACCAGAGTTTGCAGATTTGACAAACTTATGCCAATCAACCGGATCGTAGGTATTATTATTTCTAAGGTAATTGATATGCCCAATTAATGGATTGTAGCCGCATATGGTTTTGGCTTTATTGGCATAATCATTATCTAAATTATCTCCACCTTGTGCTTCTATAAAAGCAGTAGTTATTGAGTATGGCGCAAACTCGCTGTTGTAGAATGTTCTTACCCTCATGTAATATGTGCCTGCTTCTAATTTATCA
The DNA here is from genome assembly GCA_016714535.1 of Bacteroidota bacterium. Classification (NCBI taxonomy): domain Bacteria; kingdom Pseudomonadati; phylum Bacteroidota; species Bacteroidota bacterium. The sequence goes on along the minus strand of JADKDR010000009.1, from coordinate 68,572 downwards.
AATCCCCAGGTACTAGTAGTAGTTGTATAACCTCCTATTATGTATGTTAAGCCATCTGCATTAAATAATTCTGCATATACATTTTGACTATTGCCACTTGTTAGGGTCCACTTCAAATTTCCATCCTTTGCCAATGAAAATTTGTACCAGTCAAATGTATCCGTTCTGTTTTGATAATAGTAGTTGATGTTACCGGTGAATGTTGAGTTTACATTTTTGGGTGTAGCTGCAGCAGCGGTGTTATTAAAACCTAAATCATTGGCATAAGGACCTACTATCGAATTTACAAATAGCTTGTATGGTGCCCATTCTGTATTGTAAAAAGTTTTTACACGAATAAAATAATTGCCTGCTCCAAGTCCATCAATTTGCCATGTATTATCGCTACTTGTATAACCACCACCGAGATATGTAATGCCATCATTGTCATACAATTGTGCATAAACATTTTGTCCATTGAGAGACATCATGCGCATAGCCACTTTGCCTCCTTTTACGGTTGTAAACGTATACCAGTCAAACTCATCTCTTTGCAAATTGTAATAATAACCAATATGGCCCACTGCCGAATCATTTATAGGCAATACAATTGCTTGGGTATATAGGCCATTGGGCTCTGCATCATTAACCACAGGCGGTAAAACCAAGCCGTTGCTTACAGTATAGGTTGCAAATTCAGTTGCATAAAATGTTTTAATCCTAATAAAATATGTTCCTGCTGCAAGTCCATCTTTAGAGTATGTAGCTGTAGAACTAGTGTAACTACCTCCTAAAAAGGTTGTACCATTATTGTCATACAATTCAGCGTATACATTTTGTCCATTATGAGAGGTGATAGTCCAATTTATCCGTCCATCAAGTGTTGTGGTTACCTTCCACCAGTCAAACTCATCTCTTACACCGTTAAATGCATATCCGATATGGCCTGTTTTACTACCATTAAATGGCAACACCTTTGCTTGCGCTTTTGTATTGTTTGGCTCAACATCATTTGCTTGTGATGGCTGCACCAAATTATTGCTAATGGTATAAGGTGCAAATTCAGTTGTATAAAAATTATTGATTTTAATGTAATAGGTACCCGGTGCTAATCCATCTTTAGAGTAAGTAGCAGTAGATGTTGTATAACTTCCACCAAAAAGTGTGACTCCATCATTAGCATATAATCTAGCATATATATTTTGCCCGTTATGAGAAGTGATAGTCCAATCGATACGACCATTAGCAGTGGTAGTCACTTGCCACCAATCTTCTAAATCATCAACTTGATTAAATACATATCCAATATGTCCTGTTCTACTGCCGTTAACAGGAAGCGTTTTTGCTTGCGCTTTGGTATTGTTAGGTTCTACATCTATCAATTGCGCTGGTGCCGTCCATGTAGGCACGAAACTGTAGTTGGGTGCCTCATTACCGTAATAAGCAACCAGTTTTATATAATAGGTACCGGCTGCTAAGCCATCCACATTTAATACATTTGATGAATTTGTATAGGCACTTGCATATTGAACAACACCCAAAGTATCGTAAATCTGGCAATAAATGTTTAGTGAATTTGTTGCAGTCCAGTTTACTGTAAGTTTTCCATCTAGCGCAGATGTAACGCGCCACCAATCTTGATTTGACGCTAAACCTGCGGTACCGGTTCCTGTTGCCCCAAGGGTAATAACATCCGCCTGATTCCAGGTATCATTTGGTTCTGTTTCGGCCACTGCATTTGCATAGTGCGAAAAGAACAACATGCTAAAAAGCATGATTAAATAAATAAGTTTTTGTTTTTTTTCCGCTGTACGGGAATTGGTTTTATTCATCATTTTTTTTAAAATTATTTGATTAATATGGAATTTCATTTTCAGCTACAAAGAAAGCACACCTATATGCTAAAGGGTATCACGAATTCTCGTGATAATGCGCTTATGTAAAATTGTGATGTGGAATATTTTATTTGGTTATGGTGCATATTTCTTAAGCAAACAGTTTATACAAGGGAAAATTATAAGCATTTAGTAGAAGTTTAAGCAAACAACTAAGCTAATGCCCCACTGCCTTTTTTTTGGTATTTGAACCTTATTCGCAAGAAGCAAGCTATACATTTTGGCGAAAGTATAAATTATTGAGAGGTTGTGCAAGCAGCAGAAAATAACACTTATCAACAGCGAAACTATTGCTGTTGGTAAGTGGCTTTTGGAAACACTTACCACTAGCAAAATCGCGATACAGGGGTTTGTAAAAACCCAAACAGTTGGGATAATAATTTGCATGCTTTTGTATGCATGCTTTAATGTAATGGAAATTTAGAGTAGTTATAGGGTATAAAAGAAAGCACCACATAAATTGTGGTGCTTTTTACGCAATATTATTTACTAAGTGCTTTAACTATTACCATATACGCACTCTTACATTTTCGTCACGGTACATGTTATCGCCTTTATTAATTCCAAACGCATTATAAAATTCCGGCATGTTACTAAGTGGGCCGTTAACTCTAAACCTGGCAGGTGCATGCACATCTGTTTTTATCTGCCTCGCAAGCGCTTTGTCACGAGGTATCATCATCCACGCAAAGGCATATCCAAGAAAGAAACGTTGGTCAGGAGTAAGTCCTGCAATTTTTTTGTTTTCCCGGTATTGTGTGGTTTTTTTAAAGGCTTCATAACCCATTACAATTCCGCCCAAGTCAGCTATGTTTTCGCCTTGCGTAGCATCGCCATTTAAATGCAGACTGTCAAGCACTTTATAGTTATCAAATTGCTCAACTATTAACTTTGTTTTTGCTTCAAATTTTTTGCGATCATCAGCCGTCCACCAATCATTTAGATTTCCATCGCCATCATATTGGCTGCCCTGGTCGTCAAATCCATGTGTAATTTCATGTCCGATGGTGCTGCCACCAATTATGCTGTATAGTATGGCATCATCAGCAAGTGTTCGCTCATAGCCCGGTACTATAATATTGCATCCCGGTACAACTATTTCGTTATTTCCAGGATCGTAATATGCATTGTAAGTTTGAGGTTGCATTCCCCACTCGGTACGATCAACCGGTTTGCCAAATTTGTTTATCATGTAATCGAAATTCCATCGGTTTATAGCCATAATATTTTGAACATAATTATCCTTGCTAATACTTACCGATGACATGTCTTTCCATTTATCAGGATAACCAAATTTCATGGTAATTTTATCAAGCTTGGCCAATGCTTTTTCTTTCGTCTCCATGCTCATCCAATCTAAGCCTTTAATGTGTTGCACATATACATCCTTGATGTCGGCTCCAATATCCATAAGTTTTTCCTTGGTTCCTTTAGGCAAATAATCGCGAACGTATATCTGTCCTATCAATTCGCCAAGCAAACCATCCGTTTGCTCTACTACTAACTTCCATCGGGGCTTCTGTTCTTCAACACCATTCATGGTTCTGTAATAAAACTCAAAATTCTGGTCACTGAAGTTTTTATTGATATACTCAGCATAGCTATTAACAATGTTCCATTTGATATACAGCTTCCAGTCATCTATTTTAATGGTTTCGACCAATTTATTAAGGCCGGTAAAAAATTCAGGCTGGCCTACAATAACGGTATCTACTTGTTTTAACCTAATGGTGGCAAACATGTTTGACCATGGTATTGCCGGAGTAAGTTTCATTAACTCAGCCATATGCATTTTGTTATAATTCTGAACCGGATCGCGCAATTCTTCAAGTTTTCGCGATACCGTGGCCAGTTGAGTTTCAATTTTCATAACAGCTTCCGAAAAGTTTTTGGCATCCCCTTCATATGCACCCATTAGCTTATTTATTTTTTGCAAATGCGATATATAAGAATTTCGAATGGTGACAGTACGTTCATCGTTGTTTAGATAATAATCGCGGTCGGGCAAACCAAGCCCACCCTGCCCCAAAAACATGGCATTCTTATTACTTATTTTATCGTCCTTACCAACATATAGCGAAAAAATAGAGCTGACTCCAAAGCCGCGCAAATCGGCCGAAATGTTCAGTATTTCTTGCATATCCTTAGCAATAGATACACGTTCAAGTATTCGTTGTAGCGGTATTAGGCCAATACGTTCAATGGCGGCTTCATTCATTCCACTTGCATAAAAATCTCCTATTTTTTGCTCATTACTGCCATTAGGTTTATCTTTTAATGCAGAAGCACTTTCGCAAATACTGCGTATTTGGTTATTGATGGTATCCTGTATTACTTTAAATATGCCATATGAACTTTCAGTTGCCGGTATAGGATTGGCTTTAAACCATGTGTTATTGGCAAACATAAAAAATTCATTGCCTGGGCTAATAGTTGAATCGATATGCGATGCCCGGTCATCGCGTGTTTGGGCCGATACATTGCTGTTTACTATTAACGTAGTAGCCAGAGCTAACAGAAACAATTTCTTTAACACGGTATTTGATTCCTTCATTGATTATTATTTTTAAGTTTGCGCAAATGTATCAAAATGCCTTCGTGCCTCTATTAAAATTTTGATATATGATAAGGCTACATACTTATGAAAATGATAAAAGGAAAGAATACTTTGCCCAAGTTTGGAGTTTTTATCCTGCTTTTTGCTTTCGGTTTTGTTCTATTTTTTTCCTCTTGCAAAAATGAGATTGATTTGATTGCTGATTATAAAGACACAACCATCGTTTATGCATTGCTGAATCCAACCGATTCGGTTCAATATATACGTATTCATAAAGCTTTTGTTGGAGAAGGCAACGCCCTCGAAATGGCGCAATACACCGATTCGTTTTATTATTCGTCAAATTTAAAAGTGCAACTGGAAGAGTACAAGGATGGATTTTTAAAACGCACCATAACCTGTAAGGAAGATACAAGTATAAAGAAAGATGCAGGCATTTTTGCAACAAATCCTAATCTACTGTATGCCGCTCATGATAGCATAAAGCAAGGCAACGATTACAAATTGATAATTACCAGAGGTGAGACGGCAGCACCCGTTACTTCTACTACCATTGTGCTGAGCAATGTTTTCTTAATAAGACCCACCGGATTTACTATTAATTTTCTGGATACGCCTTTTGTAATCATATGGTACACGAGTCCATATGGTGTTGTTTACGAACCTGTTTTCAGATTTTACTATTCCGAAACAGAAAAACTTAATTCTCAAAACACAGTTGCCAAATACGTTGACATGAGACTTGGGCAGAAATCTATAAAAGAAACAGATGTGCGGGAAAAGATGGAAGTGGGCCTGGAAGCTACAAGTTTTTTCCGCTTTGTTGGCACTACTATTAAAAAGGACACAACTGTATATCGCAATGCACTATCACTTGAGATGATTATTTATGGAGGCACACAGGAATTATACGATTATTACCGTATTAATAATCTAACTACCAACCTAGCTCAAAACATTCCTTTTTATACAAATATTACCAATGGAATAGGAATTTTTACATCGCGAAGAAAAGATACTTACCTGAAGCAGTTGAGCAATGAAAGCCTTGATGAGCTTAAGAATGGTGAGTTTACGAAGCATCTGGGATTTAAGTGATCAATGTTGACTAACTAAAATAAGTTAATCAATTTATTGCAATTGACAGAAGTGTGATTGCGTAATGTTAAAAGGTAGTAACCCTAAGTATATATGTTTGGTGGATATATTTTTGAAAGCAAAATTCCCGCTTATTTTAATCTTGAAAGGCCGGCCTTTGCTTTTTGGTCGGATGTGTTTTTATAATCGTGATCGGGAAGAGCAAGGCATAGTTTGTAATACTTTTTAGCATTGACTTTATCTTTCTTCAATTCATAAATATAACCGGTAAATACGCATGAAAATGCAGCATGGGCATACACCTTATCCTTCCCAAGTTCTATTACCTTGAGGTATAGCTCTAGCGCTTTTGCTTTGTTGTTGAGTTCGTCTTGCAATCGTGCCGAGCGATATATGTATTCTAGTTTTTCGCGAAAAGTCGGAAAGTCATTGTTGTTTTTTCCTGCCAGCATTTTTAAGCTTTCGTCAAAGTATCCACCATCAAAAAGCAATCTTGACTTTAGTAAGAACAGATTAGGAATCTCCTTCCGCTCACACTCAAGCTTGGCCATTTTATCCTCGTCCATGAATTCGTTGCCATGTGTACGAGCATAATTAATGTTTTCCTGATACGCTTGCATATCGCCACGCAACAGTGCCAGCCAGGCAATTCGCTGGTACGCTCCTTTGAAGTAATTTTTTCCTTTGTAATTTTTCAAGTACAATTTAAATTCTTCTGTACCTCGTTGATCTAACTTATTCATATAAGAAACTCCACGAAAATAATGGAGGTACTCCATTGGAAAAGTTCCGGGCTCCTGACGATAATTTTCAAATAGCTTTATCAAATTATCGTTTTGTTGATAGTGGAAGTAAACATTGCCAACGCTAAATACAGTAAGTGGACTATCATACACGTTCTTATATTGCTTGATTAACTCAAGAGAATTGCGTTCTTGTTTGTTCAGGTGGGTTTCGACAAAAATAAGCCAAACCAATACTTCGTTGCGCAAATGTCGGTTGGTATTTGTTTTATCTATATCATCTATTAAATGCTTCAATTCGCTAATGCCTTGTGTGAGTGATCCTTCTAATCCAATTAGCGAAGCCACCCATTTGTATTTATCAGGTATCGAACTGAACACACAATGCAGCAATCCCAGGTTGACCAGTGTAGGTTTAAAGTTTGGATGGTTTTTATAATTGGACTCTAGTAATTTAAATGCCTTTTTTATTTCGAAAGCAGCGGTAACATATTGTTCGTGCTTAATTCGATTATATGCCTTGCCAAGCAATAGTTCGGCATACATATAACTATAGCACGGGTTAGAGGTGGCTTCTTTGCTTAGCAGTTCTATTCGCTTGTCATTATTGGCAATCAACAAATCAAGATCCATTTTTTCTTCGGTAACAAAGGCACGCAAAAAGTCCATTTGCCCTTCGGCAAAATGATTGTAAAAATTATTGGGATAGTTTTTTTGCAGGTAATTTATTTCAACACGAGCTTTATCAAACTTCATATTAAAAATATCATCAAGCAATTGCTCATGACGTGGCGATAGATCAAAATAAGCAAAAGCAGCTAGAGGAAGCCAAAGAAAAAAAAATGTATAAACTATTTTGCTCATTTAATAAAAAAAGGATTTCGTTTGAAATCCCTATAAGTGTTTGTTATGATAAATTTGTACGTGGCAACTTAATCTTCCATTATGTTTGCAGGCACCAACAATCTTCCACAATGTTCGCAAATGGTAATCTTCTTGCTTTGAGCAATATCCAATTGAATCTGAGGTGGAATCTTATTAAAACATCCACCGCAAGAATCGCGCTGTATAGAAACCACTCCAAGTCCATTGGTCATGCTCTTACGAATACGGGTATAGTGCGTTAGTAAGTGATGCTCGATTAATTTTTCTGCCTTGACAATTTCCTCATTAAATTTCTCTTCTTCCTTTTGCGTTTCAGCAATTATACTATCCAATTCATTCTTCTTGGTTTCAAGTGATTTCATGCGGTCGGCTAATTCATCATTTGACGCATTCATTGCCTCTATTTGCTTATTCAACTCGAAGGTGTGCTCGCGAATACGCTTTTCGCATAATTCTATTTCTAATGTTTGAAACTCAATTTCTTTGCTTAGGCTTTCGTACTCACGATTGTTCTTTACATTGCTTTGTTGTGATTCATATTTTTTAATGGCCGCTTGCGAATCTTTAATTGCTCCCTTGCGCCTTGCAATTTGGTCTTGTAATGATTCTACTTCTGCAGACAGGTTGGTGATGCGGGTTTGCAATCCTGCTATTTCATCACTAAGGTCATTTACTTCCATGGGCAATTCGCCTCGTATGATGCGTATGTTGTCGATGTGAGAATGCAACTGTTGTAAGTAATATAGTGCTTGCAGTTTTTCTTTTGTTCCAAAGTTTTGCTTATCGGTACGTGTAAAAGGCTTAATCTCATCTTTTGGAATTGCCTTCAGAAAATCAGAAGGCTTACTTTGGTATTTGAGGTTTTTAGAAACTTTGATAGGTTCAGGTTTCTTTACCGTTTTGGCGGGAACAACTTTCACTTCTTCCTTTTCTTTACTTTTTGTATCAACTTTTGGTTTAGCTGATTTTGTGTCTTTTACTGCCATAGTTTATTGTTTATTATAAATTTTTAATTTTTATTAGAAATAGTGAATGCATGAACTTTCGTTCATGAAAGACCCATAATACGTTGTAAGGGATTAGCTTTAATACAGTGAGGTGGGCAGATGCTGCTGTGATTTTCTCGGCATACTTGGTTACTAAAGCCCCCGCGTATGTTGCATTGATATGCGTTATTTCAAGTTTCAATGTTATAAAAATAGCGTACCGGATTGGTATGTATTTTTGTAAAATGGAGCGCAAATGTAGTAAAATTCTGCTTCAACAAGTCATAAATTAAATTAATTGTAAACTGTTCGCCTCATAATGCCCTATATCAGCTATTATAATTTTGTCTTCGGCATCAAAGAATTGATGGTATTTATAATCTGCCGTAATAAAAATATCGGCACCTGCCTTTATAGCATCAGATAGTAAGAAACTTCCTGAGCCCCCACAAACAGCTACCTTTTTTATTTGCGCGCACGTTAAGTCGGTATGTTTTATTACAGGTACTTTAAATATTTCGGCCAGTTTTTTTAAAAAAACTCGGGTGTCAATAGGCTCTGTAAGTTCACCAGTCATTCCTGCTCCTACTTTTGAAGAAGTGTTTTCGAGGCGATAAATATCAAATGCCGGTTCTTCGTATGGGTGAGCAGTTAGCAGCGCCTTAAGTACTTTTCGTTCATGCACTGCTTCGTATATAGTTTCGATACGCAACTCTGCCTCATAGTGACGTGTCCCTATAGTCCCAACATAGGGGTTGGCCTTTTCATTCGCCTTAAACGAGCCTGTACCTTCGCTTTGATAGGCACAGTCGCTGTAATTTCCAATATCTCCGCAACCTGCATCAAACAATGCTTGCATTACCTGATTAGAACTTGAAGCAGGCACATAGGTAACAAGTTTCTTTAATACTCCTGCCTTAGGCTGCAAGATTCGCAACGCTTGCAATTGCAACAATTCGCAAATTTTATTATTTACCCCATTATAAATATTGTCCAAGTTAGTATGAATTGCATATATGGTAATATCGTTTTTAATTGCTTTGAGAATAGTCCGCTCTATATAGTTTCGACCTGTTATCTTTTTTAATCCTGAAAACAGGATGGGGTGATGCGAAATTATCAAGCTACATTTAAGACGAATAGCTTCATCCACTACGGCCTCTATGCAGTCTAACGAAATCAACACTCCGGTGCATACGGCCTGCTCGTTGCCGGTAAGGTATCCACAATTGTCATATCCCTCCTGATAGGCAGGCGGGGCAATACTTTCGAGGTAATTGGTTATTTCAGCATGTATCATTTTTAATTCAATTAATTTCCTTTTAAGTTTCGGCTTACTTCGCGCTTTTGCTCTTTCTCTTTTAATGAGTTTCGTTTATCGTATTTTTTCTTTCCTCGTGCAATCGCAATTTCAAGTTTAGCTATTTGCTTTTCGTTTAAATAAAGTTGCGTTGGAATTATGGTTACTCCTTTATCCTTTACTTTATTTATTATTTTTTTTAATTCATTCTTGTTTAATAAAAGTTTACGGTCGCGCTTTTCTTCATGGTTGTTGTAGGTGCCTTCGGTATAATGCGCAATATGCATTTGCTTAACATACAATTCGCCATTTATTAAAACGCAATAAGCTTCGTTAAGACCACAATGATGCAACCTTATCGATTTTATTTCGGTACCGGTAAGAACAATACCTGCTTCAAAACGGTCGGTTAAAAAATATTCAAACTCCGCCTTGCGGTTACTAATAATTACGGTTGGTTTTTCGGATTTCATAACTGGCCAAAGGTAACCATATACTAAGAACTTCGATGAGTTGATTCGAACATGTATAGCATGCTAATTATTAGGTAGGATAAAGCAGTACGAGAAAAGTTACTGTATGGTTGGTGTGTCAGCCTTACGATGAAAAACCTCTAACGAGACAATTGCAGCAATAAAACCGAAAAATGGAACGGCTGCTTTTTCAGTGTCAAGAAAATTATTTAAAAAGCCGTGCACCCAATAGGTAACCAGCCCTAATAAAATACCAGCAGCCAGATTTCGTGCTGCGGGCAAAGAACTTTTTCTAAAAACACGCGAAGCAGCAAACACTGATGCTAATGACAAACCAATAAATAGCAAAGGCCCTGGAAATCCTTGTTCACTAAGCGGTCCCAAATACTCACTATGAGCATTTCCTCTGTTTCCTGAGAGGGTGCTTATTACTGTTTTTTCTTTTTGTAACTGAAACGGTCCGTAAATAAACTGATAGGTGCCCGGGCCCCAGCCTGTAATAGGGCGTTGTTCAAACATGCGCAAAGCGCAGTTCCAACGATTAATACGCTCTACATTGCTTGGGTCTGTTTTTACATTGGTAATAGATTGAAGATGCGAGCCAAAATCGTCAGACGATTGCTCGCGGTTGGTTTCAAAACTAAGTATTATTTGATTGATGTTTATACCTAGAAGCACAAGGAATAAAATGCTGAATATCAAAATTACATTTCGATGTATTTTGAAAATAAAAACTAAGCTGCAAGCAAATGCTGCAGCTATTCCAACCCATGCTGCACGGGTATAGGATAATATTAAAGCAATGATTAACAATGCCGCAGCAAGAAAACACCAGGCTCTGTATTTTTGTGAAAATCCATATCCTACCAAACCGGTAATTGCAAATGGAATATATAACGCTATTATGGCTGCATAAGCTGTATGATCATTATAAAAGGGCGACATTACAAAGTGTGCCGCCTGTTCGGTAAGATGAAAATTAATATGATTATAAGTAGTGTAAATGATAATCAACATAAAGCCTGCCAGATAAGCCCAGAGAAACTTATGAATGTTGCTTATTTTTTTAAAAAGTACGGAAGCATAAAAATAAAACACAAGTATAAAAGTAAAGCGTGCAAGCGAGTACTTAAATGAAACCAATGGCAATTCGGAAGTTAGGGTGGTAATAAACATCCAACCCACATATCCATACACAAGCCAACTAACAGGATGATTCAGAAATTTGCGATCGAGGCTGTTGTCTGTCAAAAACTTGAGTAATACCAACAGCATAGCACCAAATATGATTGGTTCGCTTGGTAAGCTCATGCCTATACCAATAGGTGTTTCGGTTAGGTTTATAGATAAAGGAACAAGAGCTGCAGCAGCAAAAAATAGAATATCAAGCCTTAAAAAACCCACAGCTGCTACCAGTAATGCTAATGGCAGAAGCAATAAATACATCATATCGAAAAATATGGCCGCACATCCCATTGCTACAAATAACAGGATAGCAGAATAATATACCAGCTTAGTCTGTAACGTAATGGGAAACATCACTGCGCGTTTAGCCTTGGCTTTATATTTTGTTGATAATTTTCAATTAGCAGAATAACTATTAGAGCAAAAAATATTGAAACAATAATTAGTGATAGCACTATGATTGTACGCTTTGGTTTTGCCTTATTTTCGGCCGGCAAAGGCTTGGTCACGTAGTTCGAATAGGTAAGTATTTTAGTTAAGTCACTTTGCGCACGTTCAAGGTTTACTTTATAATCCATAAACACCCTTCTTCCATTAGTTATCGCATTTGTAACTTGTTCAGCTTGCACACCTTTCAATTTAAGGTTATTGTAATCTTCCATAACTTTAGAAAGTGAAGCACCACTGCCTTTATACATGGCCTTCGAAAGTTCTTTCGACTGGGACTTGTAATCAAGTATTCCATAAGTATTGCGCAACTCGCCCTGTATTTTCTCAAGCGAGTCTAATTCTCGTTTCTTAATTTCAACCTGACGTTCAAATATTTTAACAACTTCGCTGGTCTTAGTGCGTTGTAAGTTACGAGCTTTCCAATCGAGCAGGGCAACCATCGTATCACATATTGCAGAAGCTGTTCTGGGATTTTCATCTAATACTGAAATCTCAACCGACTCGTATGCTGTGCGCGAAATTGAAATCATTTCCTTAAGTTGATTATAAATACGAGTGCGCGGAAACTTTGATGTTCGATCTATTTTATAATGCTCGTATAAGCTAAACGAGGTAATTAGTTTATCTTTTATATCATCTGATTCTAGCAGCTGTAGCATTGTCTCAGTAGGACTCTCGGTAGAATAAGGAATAAGGTTGCTGGGATATAATATTACGGTAGATTCAAACTGTGGTGGCATAATAAATGGCAGTGTAATTATTATGCCAGCAAGCGCAGCAACTAATGCAGTTATAGCAAGGTGCTTGCGCCATTTTCTTAGCACCAATATTAGTGAAACTAAATCCAACCGCGAACCCGCAGAACTATTAGACTCCATATGTATTTAATCATTTAATTTTTAGGAGGCGCAAAAATAGTATAATTTCATTGTCTCGCGGCAGTAATATTTTATTCGTAAAACGTTGAAACACTTGTTAATATCTAAGTTTAATGGCCTCGATTTGTTTTTTAAACAAATGTAACTTTGTTTCCTATTATTTTAAAAACCTAACAATGATAAATAGTTCAATCAAATATGGCATTATAGGGTCGGTTGCAGTAATTGTATATATGCTGTTGTTATACCTTACCGGCCTTCACCGTATGGGTATAATGGGTAGCCTTTGGTTATTGTTGGTTTTTGTTGTAGTCATTGTTTTTGTAATAGCAGGCACCAAGGCAGCACGTGCTTCCAATGGAGGTTTCATTAGTTTTAAGGATGCTTTTATAGCTGCTCTTATTTGTGGATTTGTTATGTCAATAATAACTACTTCTTACAATTATGTTCATTACAATTATATTGAAACCGATTACTTTGATTTTGTAATTAATCAGATGCATGAATATGGAGATAAAATGCCTGAAGACCAACTAGAAAAAACTACCAATGAATTGCTTAAACGAAAAGAAGAAACAAAATCGTTGAATTTGAAAAACTATGGATATAGCTTGATTTTTTATGTGCTGGTGGCGCTTATATCAGCTGTAATATTTCAGAAAAAGAAAGTGGATGAAATTGGCCCTATGGCTTAATTACCATTCTCTTTGATTGTTAAATGAATCGATATTCTTTAATTTTATACCTGTTTTTATTTAGCTCATTGCTCGCAAATGCACAATTATCGGGCGTTGTAAATATTTATACTCCCGTATTAACTGTAACGTGCAATACCATTACGGTGCAATCGTCTGCCGGATTTTTTGCAAATGACAGAGTAGTCATTATTCAAATGCAAGGTGCCACCATCGATACTTCACAAACTAATTTTTTTGGCACTGTGCTTTCTATAGGTAACGCAGGAAATTACGAGTTTGCCACCGTGTCGATAGTAAGTGGAAATGATATTTCGCTTAAACGAAGTTTAAAGCGCAATTACGATGTTGCAGGTAAAGTGCAATTAATTAAAGTACCACATTATACTGATGCTACAGTTACTGGTGCCGTTACCTGTCAGCCATGGAATGGAAGTACCGGAGGGGTAGTAGCCATTGAGGTTGATTCTTCACTCACCTTAAATGCTGATATTAATGTATCCGGAATGGGTTACCGTGGGGGAACTATAAGCAATAATCCTGATGGAGGTTGCGGCACCGGAAGTAATTTGTTTGGATATGATGTAAATCAAGGGGTGCTAGCTGGAATGAGGGCGGAGCCGAGAAGGGAGAAGGAATAGCTATCCTAGGCACTACCATTAATGGAGGTAGAGGCGCTAAGGCAAATGGAGGCGGAGGCGGCAACAAACATAATACCGGAGGCGGAGGCGGCAGCAATTATACAACCGGAGGTACTGGAGGTCATGATTTTTGCAATAATTCTGTGGGCGGCATTGGAGGACTTTCGCTAGGCAATTTCTACTTTCAGAATAAGGTATTTATGGGAGGTGGTGGTGGCTGCGGAGACTTCAACAATGCTGTTGGTACAGCAGGCACAAATGGTGGAGGCATTGTTTTTATTAAAGCCAACAACATATATGGTAATGGTTATAGCATAAAGGCGAACGGCAACGATAATTTGGCCCAAACTTCGGGTATTGGTGATGGCGCAGGTGGTGGTGGTGCAGGTGGTATCGTTTTATTTGAGGTTAATAACTTTTTATCTCCTCTTACTGCCGAAGCTAAAGGTGCAAAAGGTGGCGATTTAAACTCAGCTATTGCTAATTGCTTTGGACCCGGTGGCGGAGGTGGCAGTGGTTTAGTATGGTTAGTTCCAGGTACAATTCCCGGTAATCTTACAATTAATACATCAGCTGGCCTTGCCGGAAAAGAACTATCTCCTACATCGCCATGTTTTAATACAACGAATGGAGCTACCGATGGCTTTAATAATGCAACGCTTAATACCTTGCATAACCTGAAACTGCAGGAAAGTACCGTAAATTTCAATGGAATAGTAAATCTTGGGCCTGACTCTACCCTATGCTCTGGCGACACCATCTTTTTAATTGGAGGACTCAATGGCAATAGTTACCTATGGCAAGATGGAAGCACAACCATAACTTATACAGTAACTCAACCAGGTCAATATACATTAACCATTGTTGACAATACCTATTGCAGCGCTACCGATACAATTAACATTTCCGTTGCCAATAGTTTCAATCTTAACCTAGGCAACGACACTACCATTTGTTATGGCTCAACCTTCTTGCTTGATTTAACTTCGCTCAATGCAAATTATTTATGGAGCACGGGAAGCACCAATGCTTCACAAGCAATAACAATGAATGGTACTTATACGGTAACCATTAGCGCCACCGGCTATTGTACCGAAATTGATTCTATTAAAATTGATACCATCCCTGGTTTTTTTCTTAATATAGGACCTGATACCATTTTATGCAAATCAGACTCTTATATGTTAGATGCCGGTATTCCCGGCATAAACTATATCTGGAGCACCGGAGAAACAACACAACAAATTTCTCCTGCCCAAACTAGCATCTATTATCTGGAAGCTGATAATGGAAGTTGCAAAGTAACCGATACCGCATTTATTGAAAGACGCGACTTACAAATTAATTTAGGAAATGATACAGGTATTTGCCGAGGAAATCAATTGCTTTTTTCTGCTCCTCCCCTACTTACTTATTTGTGGCAAGATGGCACTACCAACAATACATTCGCTTTAGCTGATATTGGCACTGTATGGCTTACAGCAAGTGATAGTGTATGTTCTGAAACGGATACAGTAACAGTTACACTTACTGAAATAATTGATGTTTATCTTCCATCAGTTTTTACACCTAACGATGATGGCGTGAATGATAAGTTTGGTGCCTTATCTATTGACATTCGTGACTATGAGCTAACCATTTTTAACCGTTTTGGTGGTGTTGTTTTTCAATCAAAAATCCGGGAATGCTTTGGGATGGTAATACCCCGAATGGGCCTGCACCTGCCGGAACTTATGGCTATCTTGTATCGTTTATATCACCTTGCACCAATGATTATGTTACCTACCGAAGATTAGTAACTGTTTTGCGATAACCTTCTAATGAATTCTTAATTTCTTACTCAAACTCTAAATTAATTGGGGCATATCATTGAATTTTACTATTGCCAATTTTCTAATGGCGTAAAGTTTTAGTAGTTCAAATTTAATCAGTGATTGTGACTCGCAAAAAAAAGGCGGTGAGTCACTCACCGCCATCCATTTAAAACATCTAAAGGCTTTTTATTTTCCGGTTACTATCACAAGATATTTGCTTGCACTCCAGAATTTATCCGGATTGGTAATTTCCATATCTGTTACCATGTCCTTACCTACTTTGTTTATTTTGTAAGAGTCGGAAGGATGTGCCGTAGCCAATTCAAAATATTTGCTGTTGATATCAATTTTGCTAAACGTTGTTATATCAATTTGAGTAAAATTGTTTGATTCAAAATCACCGGTAAGTTTTTGCGATTTGCCCATGCCAAGAAATCCACCGGTTTTACTCACCACTTTTTTCAGTATCAAATCTTTCATATTTCCTTTTGTGTAATAGGCAGTGTGCATGGTTGCTATTTGCTTATTTATTACATCGGTCTTTTCATTCGATACTCGGCTCATGGTATCTATTGTAGTGCTTAAACTAGCTACTTTGGTATTCAATCCTTCAATTTGTCCGGTTAACAATACTATCGAAGAGTCGCGCATTGCAATTTGCGAATTCAAAGCGGTAATCATTTCTTCCAAAGCTTTAATTTTCACACCAGACTTTGAAAGTCGTGCTTGCAGTGCTGCAAGTTTTTCTTTATTCTCTTTCAACATCAGTTCAATCTCACTAATATTTCCAAGAATTCTTTCACGGGCTTGCGAACGGTTTTCATTATCGTTAGCCTGCATTTGCACCGCATCTTGCTTATCGGTTATGGCGTTTAGGCCACTCTCTATATCGCTTATATTCTTAATAAAATCATTTATGGTGCTGTCTTTGTAATCGGTTTGCGCTTGCAATTCAGCATTCAGTCGGTTTGCCGAATCTAACTCCTGCTTATAATCTTTACAAGCAATCATTAATGTACTTGCTGCCAAAGCAGCGAAAAAAAATCTTTTCATTCAGTTAAATAAGTTAATGTTAGTATGAGGATACGAAACGCCACAAACCAAGAACTATGCCATAGCGCCTACAAAATATTTTCATTCACCAATTTAATAACACACAATACCTGATAAAATAATGAATTCACAATATTTCAGATGTTAGTTAAATGGTAAAACGAAAAGTTGCACAAATATACTCTTTGAAACTTTATTCAGTCAAACACGAAGTAAAAAAACTAGATTTTCTTTTGATTAGCTCGTTTCCAGCGTTTATGTGTCCAAAGCCAAAATGCCGGTTGAGCTTGAATATCCTTTTCCAAAGCAGTTAGGTGCATTTGCGTAAGTTCATCTTCGGCAAAGTCTTGTGCATCTTCTGCCAATAATTCATAAGTTACTTCGTATTGGCTGCGGGCTTTTTTTTGTATATGCCCATACACCAATGCATAATCAAAAGTTTGAGCGAAACGTGCAGGCCCACGATACACGGGTGTTTCCTGATTTAAAAAGGTTGCCCAATATGCTTTTGAAACATGAAAAGGCGATTGATCGGCAATAAAGGCAACCGCCTTTAATTGCGATTCATAATTGCGAAAAAGAGATAGCACATCTTTCATTTCAACCATATCAATACCAAATTGCTCGCGCGTTGAAAGCATTGTTCTATTCCAAAAGGCGTTGCTTAACTTTTGATATATACCAAAAGTGTTATGATTGAAATGTAGCGGCATTGCCAATGCTCCCCATTCCCAATTGTTATAATGTGAAGTTACCAATATGATATTTTTATTTTTCTCGAATAGACGGGTTAATTGAATATTGTCTAGTACTTTAAAAAATTGCTGCAATTGATTAGCTGATATTGAAAAAGACTTGATGGTCTCAACAATAACATCACTAAAGTGCCTATAGAATTCTTGCTCTATTTGCAATCTTTCAAGCTCGGTTTTTTCAGGAAACGAATTTGAAATATTAGCGCGCACAATCTTCTTACGATAACCAGCAATTTTATACAAAACTACATATAAGAAGTCACTTAAATAATGCAGCCACCTTAAAGGCAATAGCGATAGAGGCTTGATAACTAAAAGATAGAGCAGCATTTAATGGATTGAAAACTAATTACCACGCAAAATAATTGCTTTTTTACAAATAAAAAGGAAAACGGTAGTCATCCTAAATTAATTCTGTTAGTTACGTACAATTACTTTAATGGGAACATCCTTTGGCAAAAAGCACATTTCATCGTTGCAAGCCTGGTAGTTTATATTTCCTTTTATAATAAAAGGCACTTTGCCTATGGTAACTATTGCCTGCTTAAATGTTGCTTGATGCGAATAATAACGCAAAGGGGCACTAAAATTTCCCTCTTTAATAATAGGATCGGGTTGCAACACCGGGCCATTGGTATAGTAATAGCTTGAATCGCTTGAAACTTCAAAAAAAGTTGGCAAGCCAAAATCTGCAGTGTGGTCAATTGCAAAAATATGCATACCATCGTCCATGGTTGCTTTCATTATCAATTCGCCATGAAGCGAATCTATACTTACATATTCAACAATCCAACTCACCTGCTCTTTTGATGCATCTTGTGCGCTGGCACACAACCACATCATCATCAAAGGGATTAAAATAAAGCGTTTTACCATTCTAAAGCGATTTTTAAAAAGTCTTCAAATGTAACACTAATCTTTAAACGATTTTTTTTGTCAAAATTTTGTCAAGGCTAATCAATATTATTATGTGTACCAATAAATATTACGATATTGGCGTTCTCTATAGCGGCATGTTAAAACGCATTACATTTTTATACATTATTATATTCGTGCTTGCGCTTGATGCCAAAGCGCAATTCTACAATGGCCTGCAACAAAGCTTTGGAAAAAACCGTGTTCAATACAATGAGTTTAAGTGGACATTTATGCGGTATAAGAATTTCGACATTTACTATTATCAAGGTGGCAGGGAGCACGCAGAATTTTGTGGCATTTATTGCGATGGCATCATTACCGAAGTAGAAAGGCTGTTTGATTACAATACCGAAGGCAGGTTACATATTATGGTATATAGTAAGCTAAATGATTTGAAGCAAACAAACATTGGCCTTGATGCCGATATGCAAACGAGCTATAATACCGGAGGTACAACCAAGATTAGCGGAAACAAGATTCTGGTTTATTTTAATGGCGACCATCAGCATCTCCTTAATCAAATAAGAGAAGGAATAGCAAAAGTGCTGCTTGAGCAACTCATGTTTGGCGGCAGCCTCAAAGAGCGTTTGCAAAATTCTATTTTACTATCGTTACCACCATGGTTTGCTTATGGCAATTCAAAATATATAGGATATGGCTGGACCGAGACAGATGATAATAAGTTGCTTGACAAGGTTAAAAGTGATAGATTTAATTTTAACAAATTGGTGGTGCAAGATGAGTTACTTGCCGGCAAAAGTTTTTGGTTTTTTCTGGAACAAACTTATGGCCGCGAAACCTTTGCTAATTTGCTTTACAGCACACGCATATTCCGAAGTGCAGAATATGCATTTCAAAATACGTATGGCAAATCGAGCAAACAGTTATTTAACGAATGGTTGATATTCTATCAACGTAAATATCTAAATGCAGATTCTGGAAAAATACTTCCCAAAGGACATATTGCGCAATTGAAATTTAAGAAGAATGTAAAAGTTACGCGCATAGCTGTGAGCAACGATGGAAACCGAATTGCATATGCAACAAATGAAATGGGACGCTACAAAGTATATATTTTTGATCTAAAACGCAAAAAGAAAAGCTGTGTGCTCAAAGGTGGATATAAAGCACTCAATACCGAGGCCGATGAATCCTATCCATTGCTAGAGTGGCATCCGGGAGGCAAGCATCTTAGTATAATTTATGAAAACAAGGGATATAATTGGTTAATGCATTACTATCCTACGAATAAGAAAAAACGAAGCACAAACAAGTTAGTAAACTTTACAAAGGTATTGAGCTTTGACTATGCTGATGATGGACAAAGTTTTGTAATGTCTGCTATACAAAAGGGTCAAAGCGATATTTTTATTTGGAATTTGCGTGGTCGCAAGTCAACTCAAATAACCAAAGACGTATATGATGATCTTTCGCCCTCATTTGCCGACAGCAGTCATAAAATAGTGTTTTCATCCAATCGTGATATTGATTCGATAGGATATGAAACGCATCGCAGGCTTGGTCAAAATCAGTTTGATATATTTGTTTATGACCTTCAGAAAAATTCGAATAAACTAATTCGAATAACCAATACACCCAATGTAAACGAAACACAAACGCACGGTGCCGATGAAGGCAGGGTTGCTTACCTTGGCAATTATAATGGAAGCAAAAATATTTACATTGCCCGAATAGACAGTGTTTTTGATTACTACGATTCGACCAGACATTTTAAGTATGTGGCTTCTAATTTTGTACAAACTAATTCGCCTCGAAACATACTTGATTTTGACCTTACCTTTTCGAAAAGGAGATATGCCTATATTTTACTTGACAATGGAAGGTACAAGATTTACAGCGATGCTCAACCGGCCTTTGAGCTCAATGATACAACAAAGGTAAATCAGTTTTTCGAAAATCCATTTTTAAAACAAACTTCAGACACTGTTATTCCTAATAAGTCAAAAGATGAGAAGCCTGAAATTAGCAAACCTTCAGGGTATTCTTTCGAAAGCGAATTTGCACCAAAGGTAAAAACTATAGCAACGGATACGGTAACAGTTATTAAGGCCGATACCGCAAGCATAGGCCGTTATAATACTGCCGTCACTAATTATATTTTCCCTAAACAGCGTAACTATGATATCGCTTTAAGCACACAGTATTTTGTAACACAACTCGATAATCAATTACTCAATGCATCGTATCAGACGTTTACAGGTGGATCACCATTTTTCGATCCGGGCCTGAATGGCTTATTTAAAATAGGCTTGACCGATGTAATGGAAGATTATCGCATGATGGCCGGTGTGCGCTTTTCGGGCAATTTTAATAGTAATGAATATATAGTAGGATTTGATAATCTGCATAAAAAAATTGATCAGTCTTATTACTTATATCGTCAAGCGAGGAATGATGTTATTGGATTTTCGTTACTCAAAATTGTAACCTACGAAGCCAAGTATATTACCAAGTACCCGCTAAATGATATAGCAGCCATACGCGGCACAGCTACAATTAGAAATGACCGCAACACGGCTTTATCTATTGATTCGGTCAACCTTGAAGCGCCCGGGTTTAATCGCTATTGGGGAACCGCTAAGGTTGAATATGTGTTTGATAATACCCTCAGCACAGGCATCAATACATTAAATGGTTTCAGATATAAAATCTTTGCTGAAATGTTTAATCAACTGGATGAAAAGAAAAAACTACTAACCGTTGTTGGATTTGATGCACGACATTATTTGAAAATTTATAAAAATCTAATTTGGTGCAATCGCGTTGCCGGAAGCAAGTCGGGGGGTGCGGCCAAATTGATTTATTATCTGGGAGGTGTAGATAATGCTATTGTGCCAAATCAGAATTTTGACAATACCATTAAGATCGACTATTCGCAGAATTACGCCTTTCAGGCAATCGCCACAAATATGCGTGGTTTCAGACAGAACATACGAAACGGAAGTTCGTTTTCAGTAATCAATTCTGAACTGCGCGTTCCGGTATTTCAATTACTAAGTAGTAAACCAATTCGCTCCGATTTTTTCCGCAGTTTTCAATTAGTAGGATTTGTGGATGCTGGTACTGCATGGAACGGCCTCACACCCTGGAGCAAGGATAACAATATAAATATAGATGTTATTCAAACAGGACCGTTTACTATTACCGTTAACAAAAAGACGGATCCTATAGTTGCAGGATATGGGTGGGGAATGCATGCGCAATTTTTAGGCTACTTTATGCGTGCCGATTGGAGCTATGGATTTGCCGACCGAGTTCTTGCTAAAAAACCCTTGTTCAACTTTTCGCTTGGCTTAGACTTTTAATATAGTATTGGCTGCATTACGAATAAAAGTCAGTCTAATCTTAGCCTACTCATGCTTTATTAGAGAAATTACCAATAAATAAAAAGCCCGCTTTTTTTTAAAAAACCTTTCTACATTCGCCACAAACAAAGCATCGCATGGCAAATATTATCATTTTACTATGTATAGGTATTGTGGCCGGCATATTCAGCGGCTTTATAGGTATTGGTGGCGGATTGGTTGTGGTACCATGCCTGGTTTATTTTGTAGGTCTTTCGCAACATACAGCACAGGGCACATCACTTGCCATGATGCTTCCACCTATTGGTATTATGGCGGTTTACAATTACTATCAAAAAGGAATGGTTGACTTAAAAGTAGCTGGCATTCTTTGCATCAGCTTTATTGCCGGCAGTTATTTTGGAAGTAAGTTTGCCATTGCACTCTCACCTGAACAAATTAAAAAAGCGTTTGGTGTAATTATAATTGCACTTGGATTAAAAATGGTTTTTTGGAAATAATGAATTAAAAAAATGAGGTTTAAAATTTCAATCATGTCTTGTATCGTTCTGGCTACAACTCAATTAGTGCAGGCACAATCAATCATGCTAACACCACGCCTTAAGGTAGGTGAAAAAAAACAAGTTACTATAACCGACTTGGGCAAAGAGTTTAAACGCGATAAATGGCATGAAGAGGAACCGGATGAACGCACTTATCGCTATGAAGTAACTGGGGAAGATGCCGAAGGATTTACATTTACTATAATAGATGCAAATCCGGTAGCAGCATTGGGTCGAAAATTAGGAGACACCTCCTTAACCGGAAGCGTGTCTGAAATAGAAAGCAAAATTATTTATCGCCTAAATAAAAAAGATGGAACAACAGAATTGCTTAATTGGGGAGAAATTCAGGGAAACACCAATGCAGTGTTTGCCAAACTTGATTCGGCAATGTCAAAGGGAGATGATGAGGAAAATTCAAAAAGCGCATTATTGAAAATGATTTTTGATCCACTCAAATCCGTTTATGAATCAGAAGAAAGTATTAAAGAGTCCATGGACAAGGACAACGGAATTATTTTTAGTCACTATGGCAAAATGCTAAATTTTGCAGATACCCTGTTTGAAGAGAATAACGAACAAAATCCTTTTAAAAAAGGGGCCTTACTCACCGGCACATCTAAATCAATTCTCAAAAAGGGAGCCACTGAAAACAAATATGAACTAGTACGTATTACAAACTATGATATGGCTGAATTTATAGAAGGCTTTAAAAAAATGATGAAGGAAATGATTGAGAAAATGGGAAGCAGCGACAAAAAGAAAAAGGAACTGGAAGAAATTCAAACAATGAAGTTTGACTTTAATACAACTGAAAACATTACCATAGATAGCACTTCAGGTGCCATGATAGAAGCTTTAATGGTTTCAACCATTAAAGGCAGTGCAGGCGGCAAAAACAATGAAAAAATAATTACGAGAAAGATTCAAGTTTTATAGACTAAATTTTCTGATGATAGATAAAATAAAATCGCTTACTGAAAAGTACTTTGAAGAAACCCGTGCAAACCGAAGGCATTTGCATGCGCATCCCGAATTATCGTATAGCGAACACAAGACGGCCAAATTTATTGAAGAAAAATTGCAAGAAATTGGTATCACAAAATTTGAGCGCATAGCGAATACAGGTATAGTAGCACTAATAGAGGGAAAAAAACCAGAGTCGAAGGTGATAGCATTGCGTGGCGATATGGATGCATTGCCTATACAAGAAACCAATGATGTGCCTTATAAATCTCTACATGCAGGCGTAATGCATGCCTGTGGTCACGATGTGCATACCAGTTGCTTACTTGGTGCAGCAAAAATTCTGAATGAATTGAAAGATAATTTCGAAGGCAGTATAAAGTGCATTTTTCAACCTGCCGAAGAAAAACTACCGGGAGGCGCTTCCATGATGATAAAGGAAGGTGTGCTTCAAAATCCCTCGCCATCAGGAATAATAGGACAACATGTAATGCCTTTGATAGATGTTGGTAAAGTTGGATTTCGCAGCGGTATCTATATGGCTAGTACCGATGAACTCTATATTAAAATTAAAGGGAAAGGTGGACATGGGGCAATGCCCCATTTGAATATTGACCCGGTGTTAATTACTTCTCATTTTATTGTTGCTGCACAGCAATTGGTAAGTCGTGCTGCTAATCCAACCATGCCTAGTGTTTTAAGCTTTGGAAAAGTAATTGCTAATGGCGCAACCAATGTTATACCTGACGAGGTTTACATAGAGGGCACCTTTCGCACGCTTGATGAGCAGTGGCGCAATCAAATGCATGTAAAGCTTGAAAAATTGCTAATTGGTATTTGCGAAAGTATGGGCGGTAAAGCTGAAATTGAAATTCGAAAAGGCTATCCGGCACTATACAATAATCCGCAGCTAACGGCACGCGCGCGCGCTCATGCTGAAAATTATCTGGGAAAGGAAAATGTGCTTGATCTTGACATTTGGATGGCTGCCGAAGACTTTGCCTATTATACACAAGTAGCCGAAGGTTGCTTTTATAGATTGGGTACACGCAACGAAGTCAGAGGAATAACTTCTTCGGTTCATACCAGCACATTTGATATTGACGAAGATGCATTGAAAGTCGGAGTTGGCCTGATGACTTATCTTGCTATTCAAGAGTTGACCATACAAAAAAATTTGTAGTACGTATATTGTTACCGATACAATACATCAAAAACTAATTAAACAAATCACTTTCCGATACAAAATTTTAAATTCGCTAAAAAAAGCTGCTTCAAAAAACAAAGCCGCAATAATTAATCATTGCGGCCTTTCTTTTCATTAATTAGTTAACAAACTATTTTGAAACAGTAAAACTCTTTTTTTCAATACTCTTACCATCAACAATCAACGAATAAAAATATTGCCCGGCAGCAAAATTTGCTCCGTCTATTATTACTAGTCCCCTACCCTTTTGTGATAATGCAATCCTTTTAACATCGCTTCCTGTGCCCGACTGTATCAACAGCATTGCACTAGTGCATTCATTCGGGATGGAATAATTTATATTTGTAGTTGCCGCAAAAGGATTGGGTTCGTTCTGCATCAGGAAGCTTTCATTTAATGTTCCTGTTTCGATGCCCTGCGATTTTAAAACGAGATTTTTTAATTCATTAATTTGCTTTTGCTGATCGCTTACCATATTTTTTAGTTCCTGATTCTGAGTATGCAATTCCTGAACCGACTTAACCAGAGGAGCTACAAAGTCGCTATAGCGCAGTCCCATTATTTTGCCGGTGTTATCCAGACCACTGAAGTCATAATTTACCTGACGGGCTGCAGCTTCTACTTCCTGAGCTAGAAAACCTGTAAACTGAATTTTTTCGATATCATATTTGCCTTCAAACTCTTCATTAATTTCCTTATTCAACAATGCCTCTTCTTTTTTAACATCATAATGATAGGTAACAGGACGAAGTAAATTTACAAACTCTAGTCCGGGTACATTTTGTACGATATTATTTTTTATTCGCGCATCCGAAAAATTGGTCCATCCAACCTGACCGCCAATAGAGCTAACCGAAGTATTTCCAATTCTTACTTTATTAGAGGCATCTACATAAGCATCGTATCCAATTGCTGAGCTGTTGGTGATACTGCTAAAACTACCTGTTGCATACGTACCAACATAACTATTGTTGGTTCCGGTAATTATGGAAATTCCTGTAAAATACCCGAGCGAAACATTGCGACTGCCGGTAGTGAGTGATTGAAAAGCAGAGTAGCCGGAAACTGTATTATAAAAACCGGAGGTACATCCTGATAATGCTACAAGACCAACGGCAGTATTAGAATGACCGGTGATATTATTACGCATTGCTTGAAATCCAACAGCGGTATTATTGAACCCACTTCCATTTGACAAAAGCGCTTTATTGCCCACAGCAGTATTTTGAGTTGCTTCATACGATTGCACACTACCCTGACTGTTATTATACAAAGCAGAGTCGCCAATGGCCACCAAGCCTGATCTGCCAGAATTAAAGTATAACGTGAATGCTCCTATGCCAACATTTGAACTACCGGTGTTGGCATTGTAGCCCGAGTTCATTCCAAAGTAACAATTATTGATTCCGGTGCTTAACGTATAGGCTGCACTACGGCCCATTACGGTATTGTTATTGGAGGTGCATATACCGCCCACACTGCGCCCTACAAAGGTGTTATTAGTTGCGGAGGTAATGCTGGTACCAGCACCTTCGCCAACTAACGTATTTCCTACTCCCGTCATATTTAAGGTACCTGCATTACCCACAGCTAAATTTGAGTTGTTGGTTGAATATAAAATTCGCGTTCCCTTAATTCGGTACATCGAATCGGTATTGATGCTCCCTGTTTTAACATCAAACGCATACCCTGCGGCCGTTGTTCCTAAAGCTACACGTCCATTATTTTGAACAAATATGCGTGTTGTACCATTGGTCTTAATCTTAAAAGCCACATTGTCGCTGGTTCCTACATAGTTTGTGGCTGAGTTAGTTCCGGCATTTCCATTAAGCGACCATTGTGCTTGTGCATTCATAGCAATTCCAATTGCCACAGCAAGGAAGGTTAATTTTTTAATCATCATATTATTTTTTAATTATTAGGTATGCACAATAGTACAATAATGAATCACCCTTGTCAAGGTAAATTTGAAATTTATTATTACTAAGGATTCGAAAGATTATTGTATAACGAATACAGGCACTTTTACACGATGTCTAACCGCATCAACCGTAGTACCAAAAATTAAGTCTTTAATTCCTTTATGTCCGTGTGAACCTAGCACAAGCAAATCGGCATGATATATTTTAACAGCCGCGGGAATTTCCGTTTTAGGATTTCCATAGGCAATGGCTTTGGAAACACGATATCCCTGCTTACTTAGATGTTCTATATAGGTATCTAATATCTTATTATCCGAAGAAGATTCGTAGTCTCCGGTATCTTTACCAAAAAACATAGCACCAACCGTTTCAACAGAATGAATAAGAATATACTCTGCCTGTTTACCACCAATCGAAAGTGCATGCGATACAGTTTTACTGTCACTTTTCGAAAAGTCAAGTGCAACAGCAATACGGCTGTAATGCGAGGGCAACACCTTTGGCATCGACCCTGCATCGCGATGCGGTATATAAGGTTCTCTTTCTTTCAGTTTCACTATAAAGGGTTTAACAGTTATGTATGCCAATACACCAAATGCAAGTAATGCTATGGCATAAGCCGAATAAACCATCCAAATCATTGAACCTGCGCTTTCCTCCCATTCAGTAAGTTGCTGAACAACTAATCTGATATTAAGTACAATAATAATGATGGCCGATGTCCAACCCAGAATTTTTAAAAGCGGCTTTATCGCAAATTCCTTCATAGTATTAGCATCACTTACAAAATGTATAAGTGGAACAATCGCAAAACCCAATTGCAGACTAAGCACCACCTGGCTAAATATGAGCATCTTACCTGTAGCCCCTTCGCCCATAATATTAATTACTATAAGAGCCGGAACTACTGCCAGTGTGCGGGTAATTATTCTGCGTATCCAAGGCTGTATACGTAGGTTGAGATAACCTTCCATAACAATTTGTCCAGCCAGCGTACCGGTAATAGTAGAGCTTTGTCCTGCCGCAATTAATGCAAGCGCAAAAAGAATGGATGCCCACTTAGTACCAAGCATTGGCGAAAGCAATTTATAAGCATCCTGAATTTCAGCAACTTCAAACAAGCCATTATTATAAAAAACAGTGCCTGCTAATATTAAGATAGCAGCATTAACAAAAAAGGCAAGATTGAGGGCAATGGCCGAATCAATAAAATTAAATTTTATTGCCTTTTTAATTCCAGATGACGAACGATCTATTCTACGTGTTTGTACAAGTGACGAATGCAGGTACAAGTTGTGTGGCATAACCGTGGCGCCTATTATTCCTATGGCAATGTAAAGTGCTTCGTCATCAGGTAGTGATGGTATAAATCCGGTGGATATAGCAGCAAGGGAAGGTTGTGCCATCAACAACTCTATAAAAAAAGCGCCACCAATTAATGCAACCAGAGCAAGTATGAAGGCTTCCATTTTACGCATACCATAGTTTAGCAAAAAAAGCAAGAGAAAGGTATCGAGTACACAAATCAAAATGCCATAATTGAGAGGAAGGCCAAACAGGAGTTGTAAACCAATGGCCATTCCGAGCACTTCGGCAAGGTCGCATGCTGCAATAGCTATTTCTGCCAACACATATAAAAACATGTTGATAGCAGGATGGTAAAATTCCCGCGAAGCCTGTGCTAAGTCTCTGTTACGCACTATTCCCAAGCGAGCGCTAAAACTTTGCAACAGCAAGGCCATTAGGTTTGACATTAGCAACACCCAAACCAATGCATAGCCATATCTGCTGCCACCGGCAAGGTCGGTGGCCCAATTACCGGGATCCATATAGCCAACACTAACCAGATAGGCTGGGCCCATAAACGCGAAAAGGCGTTTAAAATAACTTCCCTGAAGTCGTGTCTCTACGGTTGCATTAACTTCCGAAAGCGATGAAGTGATATTTTTAGAATTCTCCATTGGTTTATATTTTTATTTTCATTAATAAATGCCTTGCAACTTCATGCGTAATAAATACTTCTGCATGTTGGCGTGTTTTTACTTTTAGCGAATTATCAAAATCGCTTTTAGAAATAATTTTTAAGGTTGATCCAATTTTTAATCCCATGTTTTCGAGATGTTGGAAGAACAAGTCGGTGTGATTGGTTACTGCTTTCAATTCTACTTCCTTATTCACTGCAATGCTCGATAGTTCGATAACGTTGCGCTTAGGAATTTTTCCTTTTGCATCAGGTATAGGGTCGCCATGGGGGTCAAATTCAGGATGCTCAAGAAATGAATCTATTCGACTTACAAGTTCTTCTGATTGCACATGTTCCAGTTGCTCAGCTATTTCGTGCACTTCGTTCCATTTAAAATGCAGCGTTTGCACAAGGAATAGCTCCCATAAGCGGTGTCTGCGTATTACCTGCATGGCTTGTTGCATACCTAAAACTGTGAGGCTCACACCATAATATGGTTTGTGCTTAATAAGTTTTTTGTCGGCTAGTTTTTTTAGCATTTCGGTAACTGATGCTGCTTTGGTATTCATTTCCGAAGCAATTGCATTGGTCAGTACCGGACTTTCTCCATAATTACTAAGCTTTCCTATAGCCTTTAGGTAGTTTTCTACTGACTGGCTTTTATACATCCTAAATTAATTTTGAGGCAAAAGTAATATTATTTTTAGGCGCGCCTAATATTTTTTAAACAGCCGCAGCCACTCGCTTTACTAAATTAATGTAATATTGCCTTTTCAAATTTTTATTTGATGTTGTACCAACACATTTTTAAACCTCTTTTATTTACCTTAGATGCAGAAACGGCTCACCATATTACGTTTGCTGCCTTGCGAATAATAAACAACATTCCCGGAGGTTCTGACTTACTAAAATTATTATACGGATACAAACATCCAGGCCTGGAGCGAAAGTGCATGGGCATAACCTTTCCCGGTCCTGTTGGGTTGGCAGCCGGTCTTGATAAAAATGCTATTTTGTACGATGTGTTTCATGATATGGGTTTTGGATTCGTGGAAGTAGGAACCGTTACACCTAAGGCACAAGCAGGCAATGATAAACCAAGATTATTCAGGTTGCCCAAAGATGAGGCACTCATAAACCGTATGGGTTTTAATAATGATGGCGCTCATAAAGTATTGGAACGATTAAAACAAAAAAAACCGGGTAACATCATTGGAGTTAATATTGGAAAAAACAAACTGACACCAAATGAAAATGCATCGGACGATTATCTTACATGTCTAAAATTACTACATCCGGTAGCCGATTACTTTGTTGTAAATGTATCATCACCCAATACACCGGGATTGCGCACTTTACAAGACCGCGAACCACTTAGTAATTTATTAATCACCTTGCAGGCCGCCAATCAAGAACTTGCTAATCCGAAACCCATCCTTCTAAAAATTGCTCCAGATATGGAGTATTCGCAGTTGGACGAAATAATAGACATTTCCCACCAGACAAAACTATCAGGCATTGTTGCAACCAATACAACTGTGAGTCGCGAAGGGTTAAGTTCACCCTCAATATTAACCGGGCAAACCGGAGGATTGAGCGGGGCACCGGTGCGCAAACGCAGTACCGAGGTCATCAAACATTTGCGAAAAAATTGTAGTTCGCAATTTTGTATTATTGGTGTTGGAGGAATATTTACAGCCTATGATGCAAAAGAGAAACTTGATGTTGGAGCTGATTTAATACAATTATATACTGGCTATGTTTATCAAGGTCCTTCGATAGTAGGTACCATCTCCAAATCGCTTGTAAGCAGATAAAGACGCAGTAACCCAATAAATACAGTACTTTTGCGCCTAACAACATATGGAAAGTAATTTTATAGATTATGTAAAGATATGCTGCCGCAGTGGAAAGGGCGGAGCAGGATCAGTACATTTACACCGGGATGCCCTTACTGCCAAAGGCGGCCCTGATGGTGGTGATGGCGGCCGCGGAGGACATGTTATAATAAGGGGTAACAAGCAACTATGGACATTGCTACACCTAAAATACCGCAAACACATTATTGCAGAAGAAGGCACCAATGGCAGCAGCTCTAACAAGACCGGTTCGGATGGGAAAGACGAAATTCTTGATGTGCCTTTAGGTACCATAGCCCGCGATTTTGAAACCAACGAATTACTGGTAGAAATTGAGCATGAAGGGCAAGAATTTGTTTTAACACCTGGAGGACGAGGAGGTAAAGGCAATGCCTTTTTCAAATCGGCCACCCGCCAAACTCCTCGCTATGCGCAGCCTGGAGAGCCGGGCCGCGATGAATGGAAGATTCTTGAACTTAAACTAATGGCAGATGTTGGTTTGGTGGGCTTTCCAAATGCCGGAAAGAGCACTTTGCTGGCTTCACTCTCAAATGCCAAACCCGAAATTGCTGATTATCCGTTTACAACCCTAGTTCCTAATCTTGGCTTGGTAGGCTATCGTGACGACCGGTCATTTGTGATGGCCGATATTCCCGGTATAATTGAAGATGCTCATCTTGGTAAAGGCCTGGGGTTACGTTTTTTAAAACATATTGAGCGCAACTCTACCTTACTTTTTATGATTCCATGCGATGCAAAAAGCTTAAAAGAAGAATATAAAATACTGAAGCGCGAATTAAAGTTACACAATCCCGAACTGATGCATAAACGCAGGGTAATTGCCATTACCAAATGTGACATGCTCGATGCTGAATTGCAAAAGGAATTAAAAAAAGAAGTACCGCGCGATAAGCAAACCGATGGAACAAGTATTCCGGTTGTTTTAATTTCTTCGGTAGCAACACAAAATTTACAAGAACTTAAAGATGTTTTGTGGCAACAAATAACCAGGTAATGATTCTTGAAAAAATTCTTGAGTGGGACCGTGCAGTTTTGCTTTTTGTAAATGGTTGTAATACACCAACCCTTGATTTTATTTTTTGGAACATTTCGCAAGCCAAAACATGGATTCCACTTTACCTCCTTATCATCTTCTTTATTTTCAAAACCTATAAGCGTAAAGCAATAGCTACCTTGTTTTTAATACCATTACTTATTCTGGCAAGTGATCAGAGTGGTTTGTTTCTTAAGAATTATTTTATGCGCTTACGCCCTACACACGATACCGGATTTATGGATTTACTGCACATAGTAAATGGCTATCAGGGTGGCTTGTATAGTTTTGTTTCGCAACATGCATGCAACACATTTGCACTGGCTACTTTTGTTGCCTTACTATGGCGCAAGCAATTGGTGTGGCTCGATTACGTGTTGTTTGCCTATTCCATGCTCAATTGCATTAGCCGTGTATATCTGGGTGTGCACTACCCTACCGATATACTTGCAGGCGCAGCACTTGGCACTTCCATTGGCTTTCTCTTTTATTTTGTTTTCATTCATCATGACCATGACTTGATTTATAATTTAACTGATAAAATATTTAAGCCTGAACAATGAACTGGTTAATGGTATTTATAGGAGGAGGATTGGGTTGCATAGCAAGACATGGTATAAATGTTTTACTGCTTTCAAAAAACCTTCAATTTCCTCTTGCAACGCTTATAGTTAATGCTTTAAGTTGCTTCATAATGGGTCTAATGGCCAATGCCCTATTACAACAAAATCAAACTTTGACACGCATGTTTTTATTGGTTGGATTATGCGGAGGTTTTAGCACCTTTTCAGCATTTACTTTCGAATCCATGACTTTAATACAACAGGGAAATTGGTCCATAGCAGGAGTAAATATTATTGCAAATATGGTATTATGCATACTTACTTTTTTACTAGGCAGTTATATTTATGTTTGTTTAAAAAATTAGGCCTTGTGCCTGTTTTTAAAGGCGATTGAATCAACAACATTTTTCGACCACTTAAACAGACACTTCAATAATTAATTTACTTTTGCGCCTCAAATAATAAAGGCACTAATTATATATGAAAGTTTGTAATAATATCCTTGAAGCCATTGGCAATACACCGCTTGTTCGTTTAAACAAAGTTACCGCATCTTTACCATGTACCGTTTATGCCAAGGTAGAAACATTTAATCCCGGAAATTCTATTAAAGATCGCATGGCGGTTAAGATGATTGAAGATGCCGAAAAGGCCGGAAAACTTAAACCTGGAGGTACAATTATAGAAGGCACAAGCGGCAACACAGGCATGGGCCTTGCCATTGCCGGAATAGTGAAGGGCTATAAATGCATATTTACAACAACAGATAAGCAATCAAAGGAAAAAGTTGATGCCTTAAAAGCATTCGGTGCCGATGTAATTGTATGTCCTACTAATGTAGAGCCCGAAGATCCTCGCTCCTATTATAGTGTTGCGGCAAGATTAAATAAAGAAATCCCAAATTCCTTTTATCCAAATCAATACGACAACCTCTCTAACAGGCAAGCACATTACGAACAAACAGGTCCCGAAATATGGGATCAAACCGATGGAACCATTACCCATTTGATAGTGGGTGCCGGCACTGGTGGCACCATTACGGGGACAGGAAAGTTTTTGAAAGAAAAAAATCCTGCCATAAAAATTTGGGCGGTTGATACGTATGGAAGTGCATTAAAGAAATATCACGAAACCGGAGAACTTGATAAAAATGAAATCTATCCATATGTAACCGAAGGTATTGGCGAAGATTTTATTCCGAAGAACTACGATTTTTCTGTCATTGATCACTTTGAAAAGGTAACCGATAAGGAAGCAGCGCTAATGACCCGCGACCTCGTAAGCAAAGAAGCCATTTGGGTTGGCAATAGCGCAGGCAGTGCAGTGGCAGGTTTATTACAGTTAAAAGATCAATTAAAACCAACCGATGTAGTGGTAGTAATTTTTCACGATCATGGTTCACGATACATTGCCAAAATATTCAACGATGATTGGATGCGTAGCAAAGGATACCTTGATATAAAAGGAATGACCGCCAAAGATCTTACCGGAAACCGCAAGCAGGATTTAATTATGCTTGAATCTAGTGAACTTGTAAGTAAGGCTATTGAGATTATTACCAAAAATGACTATTCGCATATACCTGTAACCGAAAACAAACGTATAGTGGGTTCTATAAACGAAAATCATTTGATGAGTGAGCTTGTAAAAAATCCTGATATTAAAAATCAACCCATCAAGAATATAATGGAACCGGCATTTCCGTTTGCTGATATCAGTACCGGAATAGAAACCTTATCAGAAATGATATTGAACAATAACACTGCTATACTGGTAAAGGATTTTAAAACCGATGCTACCTATATCATTACCAAGTACGATGTGCTAAGTGCTTTAGCAAAATAAAGTTACTCATCTTGCATTGCAAAGGCAAACTATAGCGGATTTAACCTGGCCTTTACAAAAGTTTTAGCACAATATGGGCAGTAAAAGCGTGAAAGTTTAATTAGGTTTAGCGTAATTGCATTGACCACCTTCTGCGAAACTGAAAGCTCGATTGGCTGTCCAAAGCTGCCGCATCTGGTGCAACTGCAGATTGGAGTAATTGTATTTGTTGCTTGAATTATCATTTTATTTTTAACGCAAAAATAAGGGAGGTCTATTAAGCCAATATTTAGCCAATATTACTTTATGATTATGTATACTTGTTAGGCAAACTAATAACTTTAAGTAATTTAGCATTAAGTTTGCACTCTATGGCTTTATCAAATCTAGAAATGAAAAAAATAATTTTCGCAGCACTTTGTTTTAGTTCAGCAATGCTAAATCTAAATGCTCAACAGGTTACCTTACAGTGCTCTTTTGTACTCGACCTTTCGGATAGTTGCAGTGTGTCTATTGATCATAATTACATTGGCAATCCTGTATTTATTTCATCGCCCCTACATGAGCGGGAGGCTATCATTAAATTTTCGGTGAACGAGCCCCGTTTCGTAAATTTTAATTTCGACAATCAAACAACAGAAATTTATGTAGAGCCTGGAAAAGATTTACAACTTCAAATAGGAACCGATTCGTTGCATAAATCCATCGCATTTAGTGGTGACCTTGCTTCAGAAAATGTATCTTTTAGAAATTTTAAAAATAAATTCGCTAAATCGTACTCCGACACACTTATTCGGAATGCTGCTTTAGAGAATCCAATAGATGCATTTGAAATCGAAATTTATAAGCAGCGAAAATTGCAAAACGGCTTTATTACCACCGACAGTTTATTTAGTTCTTGTTCCGAAAATTTTAAAACCCTGATAAAAAGTATTATTACTTATAATTACTTGTATCAGTTACAATCATACCCAATTTTAGTTGCAAATGCCAATAAGGAAGTACTACAGGTATCACCATTGCCTGATATTATGATCGAAAATATTTCTGATGCTACCGCACAGCACGATGAATTATTAAACATTGATCAGTATCGCAATTTTGTTCACTATTATGTTACCTATCAAACATCCAAGCTTAATAACTTTAATAAGTTCACCGACTATTCGGTTTCTTGTGAGCGAAAATGTGCGTTTGCATTTATCCATCTAAAAGACAAAACCCTCAATTGGTACATTGCCAAATACCTGAGTGATGAATACAAGCGCATATCACCGTCAGTGGTAAAGCAGGTTTTCACTAAACTAGAAGGTAATTACAAAAACACTGAATTGACCAATTGCATTAGGGTACAGATGAATGCACGTATGCTAGAAAAAGAAGATAAGACGGTGGCTTCGAAAAAGACCGCAACTGATAAACCAGCAGGAAGCGGACCGCGTATTAAAGACCTTGACGAAAATTATTTTACGCTTGAAGATTTTAAAGGCAAAGTAGTTTATATTGATTTTTGGGCTAGCTGGTGCGGGCCCTGCCGGCAGCAATTTCCATTTAGCAAAGCCTTACATGAGAAGTTTTCGAAAAAGGAATTGAAGGAAATTGAGTTTTTGTATATATCCATTGATAGCAATGAGGAAACATGGCGCAATGCTGTTAAGCAAAATGGGTTAGAGGGAAAAAACGGAATTGTTCCTGGTGACTGGAATTCGGAAATCTGTCGCTATTTTAAAATCAATAGCATACCTCGTTATATGATTATGAATAAAAAAGGAGAAGTAGTAGACTTTAATGCAAAACGACCTGCAGACCCGGTAGTGTACGATGATCTAATTAAACTGATAAAGCAGTAACATGCGCAACGCAAAATATTT
Source organism: Bacteroidota bacterium (assembly GCA_016714535.1). Lineage (NCBI taxonomy): Bacteria > Pseudomonadati > Bacteroidota > Bacteroidota bacterium. Next base: position 33,170 of record JADKDR010000009.1, on the reverse strand, counting down.
ACTTAGTTTAACACCTGGCATGGTGGTGGTTACTGGCAACCTGGCTGGCGGCTGGTATATGGGTATGAATACTTTTTTTTCTTTTGTGGTGCTGGCCCTGCTTGAATTTTTTACCTCTGAAGACAAATCGAATAAATGCGATAAAGAAGATAAGTTACCGGATTTGATTTTATACACGCATGTATTGATGCAAACGGCATGTATTGTTTCTTTCTTTTATAGTTTGAAATTTTATGACAACACCCCGATGCAACTAATGCTAGGTGCATTTTCGTTAGGCATTCACAGCAGCACATCAGCCATTATCATTGCTCACGAATTAATCCACCGTCCCAACGCTTTTATGCAAACGCTTGGCAAGTACTTACTTTTTACTGCTGGCAACTGCTACTTCTATGTTGATCACCTCAGGGTGCATCATAAGTACGTTGGTACAGAAAAGGACCCTGCAACATCTGTATTAAACGAAACGATTTACCGTTTTTTTATACGCAGTTGTATTGGTCAAATAAAAAGTTCCATTAAACTTGAAAACAAACGGATTGAAAAGGAGAAAGCATCTATGCTTTCTAATTATGTATTTATATCCATAGTTGGAATTCTTGCTCTAACAGTTACTGTATACTTTGCTATTTCTCCGCTCGGTGCGCTTGCCTTTTTATTTCATGTGCTGATAGCTAACTTCCTTTTAGAGTATGTTAACTATATTGAACACTACGGACTCATAAGGAACGAAAATGAACGCGTACGAGAGATACATTCTTGGCAAAGCGATAAGGTAATAAGTCGTTTTTTTCTTATTGACTTGAGCAGGCATGCCGATCATCATTATTATGCTTCCAAGCCCTATCATACATTAATGTCATATGAAAATTCGCCAGTACTGCCAGGAGGATATGCTCAAATGATATACTATGTTTTGATTCCTCCGTTGTGGTTTAAAGCTACACATCGCATACTGAAAAATAGAAAATTAATTTAATAAAAAGATAAAATGAAACAGAGCTGGAAAATTTTAGTTGTTGCCCTGTTGCTAACGTCATGCAGCAAAGTGCCTATTACCAATCGCAAACAAATGAACCTAATACCTGAATCGCAGATTACACAACTAAGTTTGAGTGAGTATAAAGAGTTTTTGTCGCAAGCCAAAGTAGTTGATCCAAAAAATGCCGATGCCAAAATGGTTAATTCGGTGGGCACTAAGATTTCGAATGCGGTAAAATTATTTATGGCACAAAACAAACTCAGCGACCGTATTAAAGGTTACCAATGGGAATACAATCTTGTAGAAGACAAAGCGGTGAATGCTTTTTGTATGCCTGGTGGAAAAATAGTTGTTTTTACAGGCCTCTTACCTATTACGAAAGATGAAACCTCGCTTGCCTTTGTTATGGGACATGAGGTTGCGCATGCAGTAGCCCGCCATGGTAATGAACGAGTAAGTCAAGGACTGGCAGCACAAGTTGGTGGTGTAGCTTTAGATGTTGCGCTTTCGCAAAAAAATCAGCAAACAAGAGTATTGGCTCAACAGGCATTTGGTATGGGAGTCTCGGTTGGAGCCATATTGCCCTTTTCGCGTTTACACGAAACTGAAGCTGACAAACTCGGAATGGTATTTATGGCAATGGCGGGCTATGACCCTCGCGTAGCCCCCGAAATGTGGTCGCGTATGAGTGCAACCGGAGGTCAAAAGCCACCTGAGTTTTTAAGCACGCATCCAAGTGATGCTAAGCGCATGGCAACTATGAAGGCATATATGCCTCAGGCTTTGAAATATTATAAGCCGATTAAAAAATAAATAGTTTAGCTGAAAATAATTAAAAGGATGAAATCACAATTACTAAAACTTGTGCTATGCGCTATGATATTTTATAATGCTCGTACCTTATCGGCTCAGTATCATAGCAGCCTGGACTTTGATGGCACAAATGACTACTGCGCTGCACCAAATGCTTCGCAATTGGTTTTATCTAGTCAGGCTGTGAGTATGTCATTTTGGGTGTATCCCCGAAACACCGCACCTGCATTTCCTAATTTCGATGGCTTTGCCGGATTTAGAAATAATATCAACTGCGACTTTTATATTTTGCAGTTGTCAGCCACCGATGTGGAAGCACGCTATAGAGGTGATAATGGCATTGCAAGCGATATTGTATTTACCGGATTGCAATTGAACACCTGGCAACATTTTTTATTTGTATATGATGGTACTGCAATCAGCCTGTATCACAACGGAATCTTTTCTGGAACTGCAAACGCTAGTGGTTCATTTATAAGCACATCTGATCCACTGTATATGGGAATGCTGCCTTTTCAAAATACACAATTTTTTACCGATGGAAAGATTGATGATGTAGCCTTGTGGTCAAGCGCTCTTACTGCAGCCGATGCGCAATGCCTTTATGCATCCAATGCTCTTGACCTTAACCATCCATCACTCGAACTTTATTATAGTCTAAATGATGGTGAGCCCGCTGGAAACAATACGAGTATCTTTTCGGCCTTAGACTTTTCGGCAAACAAATTAAACTCCGATATAACAGGGTTTGCACTTACAGGTAGCAATTCAAATTTTGTTGATGGCGTTTCTCAAAACTTTGGACTTATAGTTGACACAGGTTGTGCCGGTCAGGCATACATCTATAATGGAATTTCGTATGCAGTACCGGGTGTGTATGCAGTCAGTGCAGCTAATGGCAACTGCGATTCGATGTTTGTACTTTCGCTTTCACAAAATCTTATTCAAATAGTAGTAAGTCAGGTTGGTGCAAACCTTACTTGCCTAACACCAAATGCCACCTATCAATGGCTTGATTGCAATAATGGGTTTGCCATAATTCCAAATGCAACAAGCGCTACGTATACTGCCACTGTTAATGGAAGCTATGCCGTATCAGTTACTCAAAATGGTTGCACCGATACATCTATCTGTAAAAATGTGATAAGCATTGGCCTGCAATCGGTTGACAAGAACGAACTAATTATGAGTCCTAATCCTGCTCAGGAGTATATAACACTAAGTGGTACACCTGTTTCAGGTTATTCAATTGCAATTTTTGATTATGCTGGAAGATTGGTCTATGAAAACCGTTCTTCTCTTTCTACTATTGACATAAGTAAGTTTTCAAAAGGAATGTACACCTTAAAATTGGTAAGCGCTAAATCAAATATCAGAAAGATGTTTGTTAAAAAGTAATAAATATTTCGTTTATGTTTCAAACCTTTTTTCAGCAAGGCGCTACTCATATATTATCTGCCGATGCATTGGATCATATCTTGTTTTTACTGGCACTGGTAGCTATCTATCGTTATCATGAATGGAAACAATTACTGTTGGTAGTTACCATGTTTACAATAGCGCATAGTATGACATTGGTCTTTAGCGCCCTCAATATTTTATCAATTCCTTCTAATTGGGTTGAAATAGCTATTGCGGCCACCATATTGCTTGCTTGTCTTGAAAACATATTGCTTAGCAAAGCTAAGCAGTTGCGTATATTTACAAGTCTTTGCTTTGGCTTGGTGCATGGCATGGGCTTTAGCGGTCATCTCAAAGAATTGTTTACCGGCATGCAGATTAATTGGTTTACAACCTTATTGCCATTTAATTTAGGCATTGAGATTGGTCAAATTGTAGTGTTGGCTATTTGCTTAACCCTAATGTCTATCTATTATAAAATCACTTCAAATTTAAAAAATTCTGACAAGGTGCTTTGCTATATGATTAGTGTACCGGTAGGTATATATGCTGCTTGGTTGATAGTAGAGCGTATCTAATGGATTTTATATTTTTACGAAACAAAAAAGCCGGAATAAATTCCGGCTTATTTGTTAATGCGATTGCTGATGCAACAATCAACTATAGAATTAAATAAGCTAAAGCTTACTGTTTAATAAACTTGACTTGATAAAAGTCTTTGTCGGTGACAATTTTTGCAACATAGGTACCATTGGATAGTTGCGAGATATTTACCGGACTGTTGGGTGATGCAATTTGCTGATCAAGGCATAATTGTCCAACCGTGTTGTAAATGCTTACCGCTTGAATTGAACTGCCATCATTGGAATTAAAAATAATCAGGTTAGAGGCAGGGTTGGGCAGTGCAATTGCAAACTTGCTTGTTCCATCAACATCGCCAACCGATAATATATTTGCAATAGTATCTGCTGTTGTATTGGTAATAACTGCCGGATTAAAATCGAAATAAATTCCTGCGGTATTATTAATTATCGTTAGTGGAAGCAAATTAGCCTTGGCATTAATCGAAAACCATACAGCACCATTACTACCGGCAAGGTCGGTGCCACTATCAGGCAATTGAATGTTATAAAAAGTGAAACGGGCAATTCCATTTCCTTCCATTGTAAAATTAACCGAATGGGAAGCACCTAACAACTTAAATGAAAGTAAATCCAAATTAGCATCAAGGGTATCAAGAATGGTTACATTGTCGGCAGAGGCAGTTCCGGTATTTTGAAAGCGAATAGTGTAATTAATCTTATCGCCAGCCTTAATAATGCCTGCTGGCTCGGCTAACTTATCATTGGGATCCCATGAATTGGCAATTAACTGATGCAATGCAACCAGATTGTTTGCAGGCACTGTATCATTTGCAACCGGTCCTATGGTAAGTTTAGAGTCAAGATAATTGCCCATAACTGCGTTGGAATCAGGAAGCAGATACAACATAATACTTCCAGATTGACCAGGCTGCAAATTAGAGTAGACCCAGGTGATGGTTTTACCATTTACCAAGAGGGGTGCCGGTGTTGCGCTGATAAATGAATACAACGAATCCATTTCTAAAACAATAGTATCGCTCTCAACAGCAGTACCATTGTTATGATAACTTATAGGCATAGGCTCCGGCTGACCGGGCTTGGCATTCCAGTTTGGGCAATACACTGATACTTCATGTATATTTGGAATAGGTTGGAAACCAAAATCAAGATCCTTTGTTGATTGCGAAGCTGGGTTACAGGTAAGCACAGTTGGCAATGTGGTTTGATTCCAATATAATATTGGAGCAGTGCTTAAGCTATAAGTAAGTGTTGAGTCAACAAAGAAAAAAGTATAGTTGCCTTGCGTATTGGAGCTTACAAAATAATTGCCCGGCTGCATATTCACAATTTTATTTGCAATCGGACTTTCGTTATTATCTAAAAATCCATTGCCGTTATCATCAATAAATATGGAACCGTCAAGAAACCCGAAATTGGCATTGCCTCCATTGCAAGATCCAAAATTAAAGGCAAAGCCGGATGGCATACTGCAATTTAAACTTACAGGAAAAAGTGTGGTGATAAGTGGATATGGAAATGCATTTGCCCATGAACAAACGGTATCACCTAGCACAAGAAAATCAAGGTTATTGCTGCCACGTAATCCGATTTGCGTATTAAGTGGATTTGTAAGTAGCGTGGTTGTGCCATAAACAAACTTTATACAGTTGCTGGTTTCGTATAATTTTATCTGAAAATTGATATCTGCCTGTCCGGCAAAATAGGTATAGTGCAACCATTGAATAATGCAAATACGATTGGGTGCTGTTCCGGTAACGGTATACTGTAAACTTGAGTTTGAGCCACTATTTCTTAAATCAGCACCAAATGGAGCGATAATATTATTACGTACACCGCTTAAAATATTAATCCAAAAGCTTGAAGACGTAGTGTCAAGCTCAATAAATCCATTGGTGCTAATGGACATTTTTTGGTGAAGCGCTCCGCCATAGTAGAAATCAAATCCGATAGGAATGTTTGAAAACACAACATCATCAGCCATATTGTAATCAACCGTTATTCCCGAAAAAACATTGAAAGAATCAAGCCCAGGAACATAAGGTAATGCGGCAACTTGAGCATTTGCAGGATTAGCGAATTGAATAACTAATGCAAATAAGTATACAAGAGTTTTTTTCATTTTATTCATTAAATTAGAGGTGGTTTTTTAGTGTGCGAAATGTAATATTTATTTTTTTGTTGCGACAATTACGCATGAAGCAATGTTAATTTAAACAAGACTAGCATGCTTAAGCAAAATGGCACCTTTATTGAAACTCTAATAAGTGCATTAAGGGTTGCGCTACTACGTAATTGGCTAGTGCGATATAGCGCATAGGTAAATTTTTACAAAACCAATTTTAGAATTGATAAAATCTAACCACCATAAAATAGAAAAGCAACGGACCCAACTTGATGCAATAAATCTATTTATGTAATCGATATTCGAGTGCCGACTTTACAAACTTTACAAATAAAGGATGCGGTGTTTCTACCGTACTCTTATATTCAGGATGAAACTGCACGCCAATAAAAAAAGGATGATTTTTTAATTCAATTATCTCCACCAAATCTCCCTTTTCACCCTGATGAATTCCACTGGCAATTATTCCTGCTGCTTCAAAACGTTCAAGATAATCATTATTAAACTCATAGCGATGCCGGTGTCTCTCGCTTATTTTTTGTTTGTTATAAACCGAAGAAATCTTGCTGCCTTTGAGCAAATTGCAAGAGTACTCGCCAAGGCGCATGGTGCCCCCTTTTCGCGTTATGTCTTTTTGCGATTCCATTATATCAATTACCGGGTCTTTGCAATCCAGATGCATTTCGCTTGAATTAGCATTTTCAATTTTTAATACATTTCGCGCAAACTCAATTACAGCACATTGCATACCCAGGCAAATTCCCAAAAATGGAATTTTATTTTCTCTCACATATCTTATCGCAATCAACTTACCCTCAATTCCACGATTTCCGAATCCCGGTGCTACCAATACGGCATTCAGTCCTTTTAATTTTTCGCCTATATTTTCTTCGCTTATTTTTTCCGAATGTATCCACTCTACATTTACTTTGGTTTCGTTGGCAACACCGGCATGTATAAGCGCTTCGCTTATACTTTTATAGGCATCTTTTAATTCGATGTACTTCCCTACCAGCCCAATTCTTACTTCATTCACCGGATTTTTAAGTTTTCCCAAAAATGATTTCCAGACTTCCATCTCTGGCTCTTGCTTAAGCGGCAATTTCAATTTGGACAACACTACCTTATCTAATTGCTCTTTCATCATCAGTAGTGGTACATCATAAATGGTGGGAGCATCAATCGATTCTATCACCGAATTGATATTTACATTGCAAAATAAGGCAATCTTTCTGCGCAAGTCATTATTCATGGCATGCTCGGTGCGGCACACAAGTACATCAGGTTGTATACCGTGTTCAAGCAATGTTTTTACAGAATGCTGGGTAGGCTTTGTTTTTAACTCTCCGGTAGTTGCAAGGTAAGGCAATAGCGTAAGATGCACCACACAGCAATTACTTTGCATTTCCCAAATAAGCTGACGAACCGATTCAATGTATGGCAACGATTCAATGTCACCTACGGTTCCTCCTATTTCAGTAATTATAACATCATAATTTCCTGTTTCGCCAAGCAGCTTTATCCGGTATTTTATTTCATCGGTAATATGTGGAATTACCTGTACCGTTTTTCCAAGGTATACTCCCTCGCGCTCTTTGTTAATAACGGTTTGATAAATTCGACCTGTAGTTATATTATTGGCCTGAGAGGTAGATGTATTTAAAAAACGCTCGTAGTGTCCCAAATCCAAATCGGTTTCGGCTCCATCATTAGTCACATAACATTCTCCATGTTCATAAGGATTGAGTGTGCCCGGGTCTACATTTATATATGGATCGAGTTTTGGATCGTAACTCTATATCCTCGGGCTTGCAATAATTTGGCAAGTGATGCACTAATAATCCCTTTACCAAGTGAAGAGGTAACACCTCCTGTAACAAAAATATATTTAACCGTATTCATCAGATTTAATTTTTAGAACACGGGATGCAAAAGTAGTAAGTGAAACAGATATTGAGTGCTTTTATTAAATTAAATTTATTCTTGTATTAATTTTTCTGCAAAAGATGGAAGATTGACTTACCTGTCAATCATAGCAGCCCTATAACCAAGACCAATAATTTCAAAAAAAGAAATAACAATAAGGCAACCTATTGCCCAACAAATCGATTGGCTATTTTGCTAAGCAGAAACTATCAAAGCTTATTTTCAGAATTACATCTGAGTCACATCGGATTGCTTGCCCGTTGTAGCTATACGATACAAAATTGCTGCCATGGCCAAAAAGAAAATCACTCCAAGCCACATATAGCCACCTACTCCTAAAATAGATTGTAATCCGGAAGCAGCGCTAATTGATTCTAGCTTTTTTGCTACCGATTCGTTTACATTAAGCATTGCAACTAGCACGCCTGCCAAGGCTCCTCCGGCAACAAGGCCGGTAGCAAACAAACTTCCTCTGCCTAGTTCATCGTCCTCCTTTTTTTCTCCTTTGCGCTCTTGCACTTTATCTACTAAACCCTTTAAAGCGCCTCCGGCAAAAATGGGCAATGTGGTTGACAGTGGCAGATAGGCACCTACCGCAAACGATAACGATTTTATTCCGCACAATTCTAACACAAGGGCAAGGCATGCACCAACTATTACAAATTGCCAATCGAGGTTAAACGACAGAATACCTTTGATTAAAGGAGCTATTAATGTTGCTTGCGGGCGTTGTAAGTGCCAACCACTTGTATTTATGATGCCGTTAGCTTTCATAGTAGCTGTTGGTGTATCAAGTAAATTTACTGTCCTACCAATTACTAAAGAAGAAACAATGGCACCAATAAATAATGCAAGTTGCTGATACCGAGGGCACAATCCCATTATATCCTGTTTTTAAATCTTGCGATGTAGCTCCTGCATTGGCTGCCGCTATGCAAATCATTCCACCTACCACAAGTGCCATGGGTTCATATACACTTCCACTCCACCCTACTCCAATAAATACAAGACATGTGGCCATGATTGTGGCAATAGTCATTCCTGAAATAGGATTATTGGAAGAACCAATAATGCCTACGATGCGCGAAGACACGGTTACAAAAAATGCTCCGAATATAACTACAAGCACTCCGATAAGAAATTTACTTAATATGCCTTCTCCTGGAATCATTGGAAGTAACATGATTAATAGTATTAATGCTAAGCTACCAAACAAAACTACCTTTAAATTAATATCGCGTTCGGTGCGTGCTACTTCTTTTGCCGCTCCGGCCTTCACCGACCCAATACTTTCTTTAAAAGATGTAATTATGGTAGGGATGGTTTTTATTAATGTAATAAATCCACCTGCCGCTACAGCCCCTGCACCTATCTGACGTAGTGTAGGCACGGTATATATAGCTTCTGCGGTATCGCCAAAGGTTTTAGTTGCATTCCAATCAAACTTGGCCCGGTTAATTCCAAGTTTCGTAAGTTGCATAAAAATCAGTTCGCCAGGCACTAAGGTAGCAAGCAACGGAATAAGAACAAACGAACTAAGCACACCTCCTGCAACTAGCACTGCAGCAATGCGAGGGCCAATTATATATCCTACTCCAAGGTATTCAGGTGTTATTTCTGAATCGATACGCGCTGCAGGAAAATATCGGGAAGCACGATCGGTAACGTAAACTGGAACATCGCAAATGATATGAAATACTTTTTGCAAGGTTGCATACACCAAACTTACAGCAAGACCTAAATAGGCAGTGCGTGCAAAATCTCCGCCCTTCTCGCCAGCAATAAGAACACTGGCACATGCGGTTCCTTCAGGATATGGCAGTGTTCCATGTTCTTTCACTATTAATGATCTACGCAAAGGAATCATCATCATGGTGCCGAGCATTCCTCCAAGTGCAGCAAGCACAAAAATAGTTTGGTAATTAAAATAAGGAAGTCCTATACTTCCATTTCCTGTATTACTTAAAAATAAAAAACCGGGAAGTGTAAATACCACACCTGCAGCAATAGATTCTCCTGCACTACCTGTGGTTTGAATAATATTATTTTCGAGAATGGTGGTACGAAAAAATTTTCGACCGAGCGAAATAGCTAATACCGAAATTGGAATGGATGCGCTAACTGTAAGGCCTGCCTTTAGTGCAAGGTATACTGTAGCTGCGCCAAACAAAACACCAAATACGCAACCTAATAAAATTGACTTTACAGTAAACTCAGCTACACTGTCAGTTGCCGAGATATAGGGCTTGAAAATTTTTTGTTCGCTCATATTTTTATGGAGATTAAAAGTATAGATGCATCAAATATATAAATAAGATGTATTGAATGCCGTGCCTAAAAATTATTTTGCTAAAATAATGTAATGACAGTTTTAGCAGAAGAAATACATGTACCAAATAAAATGATGTATCAAAAATCAGAATACAATTTTGCTGCTAAAAAAAATATGAATGCGATGTTTAACAACCAGTAAAACTGAATTCAATTACTTATTAAATTACAAGATAGGGTTTCGATAAACTCCATGTTAAAAAAAATCAATCATGTATTATGTTTATTGAAATACATTGATTACTTTTGCATCGTTAAATAAACATCAAGAAAACAATAATTAATTTGCTCGCGTAACTAAATCTTCAAATAAAATCGCGAAACAGCGCTAAAATCAATGGTTTTGGCGCTTTTTGTTTTTAAGGTAGTTGGTGCAAAATGAAAAGTGATTTTTTCTTTCACTAAAAATTCTAATCAGCTTTTATTATAAATTGGGTTTACACTTATCAACATTTTATTCTTGAATTAAAAAAAAACAGATGTTGAACTAAATTATTATCCAATCATTGCTTCTTATAAACCTCACACTTGCTAGTATTTTCATTTTACAATAATTGATATCTACTTTATTCAATTCTTAAAAAGACGCAATTAGATTTTTAGTAATAAATGATAATAAATCAAACGATTTCTTATTTTGTATTGTAACCATCAAGTACTAATGAAAAACAAAAGAGCCGGAAGAACTTCCGGCTCCTTAGATTCAATTATTGCTTTGTATCTTGTGCTTATGATTTAGGTTCGTACCTGCGATGGTATAACGGAATTTTGAGGCCACCATAATAATCCATGCCATACAAGTCTTTACCTCCAAATAAATTTCCAATACGATCGCTGCCAAAAAACAATGGACCACAGCGCAGAAATATTCCTGCAGATATCTTCTTTTACTCCATAAATGAAATTGGCAAACTGACTTCAAACCATCTGCGCTCCCAACGAGGTATAATACTAAGATACTCCAGGCTTGTGGGGCGCGACTTATCGCCAAAATTTATATCTTTCTGAAATTGAAAGCCTGCATAAAAGTCTTTTTTGATATGATAATCTACTTGAATGTTGATAGCAGTAGGAAGCGACATTTTAAAATTATCTGCTACGCGTGTCTTTAGCGAATCGCCATAAAAGAAGTTTGAAAAACTAGTATCAAAATCTTCAATGTTGCTATAGGTTACACCTTTCCAATAATAATTAGTTCCACTGCGGTTTTCTACGCGGTTAACTTGCGTGTTCTCATTAAAACTTAAACCACCAATGTCAATGATAGAAAGGCCGGCACGTAACTTATATTTATTTACACTACGCTCTCTCATTGCCTGCCCTTTTGGATCAGTTGAATATACCGAAGCGTCTTCGCGCCATTCATACTGTACTCCCAAATCAAATCCAAAGCCGGTACCGGCAAAGTTCTCGCGACTAGAATTTTCAACATCTACTCGTGCATATTCGATATTACGCACGGTAATATCTGCAAGCGAATCATTCTTTATTAATATATCCAAATCTACATCCTTAACATAACCACCCGCAATAGCTCCACAATATTTCAAATTTGCTCCTGCTTTCCACACATTATTGTTCTTATTATGAAAAACTGTAGCATAAGAAACTCCATATTCCAGCCAACTGGCAGCTGAAAAATCAAGGTCGCGAACGGTTTGGGTTTTGTTCCATAAGGATTCATTTGTAAAACCACTGTTTGCAAAATTAACTGCTTGTGGCGTGGCCTTCGATAGTGTGATGGCAGCGCGTGCTTGAAAATAAATTCCAACCGAATGCTTCGGATTGATTGACCAAAGCCCTGACAATACCATGCCTCTAAAGTTAACTGTTCCTTCGTTAAACGATTTAGTAAGATCTAATTTTTCAGATAATCCATCGTTTGTTAATGCATCAGTATATGCACGCATTCCGAAAAACGCAGTTTTGTTTTTTTGCAGATAGAAATAGTCGTTATTAAAATACACGCCTCCAGTACCAATTGCGATATCAAGAAGGTAACGCGAATCGGCAGTTGCGGCAGGGTTTTGCTGTATAGCATTTATTCCTGCATAATTACTTCCTTGCAACCCTATCATGTTTTGACTAACCCCCACAATGGAAGAAAGTACAAGGCATAGCAGTAAAATATTTTTTTTCATCATATCCTCTAATTAAATTTTTTTGTGATTGATGCAAAGAAAATCAGATATTGCTTATACACAATACAAACGCGTAAAAATATTTTAACAGTTCATTGCAAGCACATATCAGATTATAGTTGAAATAGTAGTTTTGCATAGAAATATGGAATCGATAATAAAGACACGATTTTTCTTAACCGCCATGCTGTTGTTCATGGTATATTGCCATTTGTATGCGCAGGAAAAAAAAGAAAAGATTAAACTCGAGCAGGCTGATGAGTTAGTATACGATCAAGGCTTTAGCAAGGCAAGACGCCTAAGAGGCAATGTTATATTTAGTCAGGGAGAGATGCGCATGTACTGTGACAGCGCGTATTTTTATGATGAGCAAAACCAGATTGAAGCCTACGAAAATGTGCGAATCACAAAACCGGATGGAGCCCAACTTACAGGCAAATACCTGAACTATAATGGCGATACACGTAAAGCTATTGTTCGGCAAAATGTGTATATGAGTGATAATCAAATGACCTTAACCACAGAGGAATTGCATTATGACATGGCAACTGAAGCCGCTAATTATACTGCAGGAGCAACCATCGTTGACAAGCAAAACACCCTAACCAGTCGTGTCGGTTTATACAATGGAAAAACCAAAATGCTTTCGTTCAGAGATGCTGTGGTATTGGTTAATCCGAGGTATAAACCCTTGCGGACACGTTACTATACAACACCTTAACGCACACGGCCTATTTTGTTGGCCCCACGCATATTAATTCAACAGGTGCAGACAGCACATTTATCTTTTGCAAGAATGGATGGTATAATACCGACAACGATAAGTCCTATTTTAGTAACGATGCTTATATACAAAGTAAACGACAAAAAATAGTTGGCGACAGCCTTCGTTATGATAAGAAAAAGGGACTTGGCGAAGCTTACGGAAATGTAATGATTTCAGATGATGATCAAAAAGTACTCATTGGAGGTAACTATGCCAGCTATAGTGAAGTCACGCAACACTCTTTTGTAACCGGCAGATCGCAACTGATGCAGGTAATGGATAACGATACCTTATTTATGCACGCTGATACTTTGTATGCTATTGAGGACACTGCTACCGGAAATAAATCTTATTTTGCTTACCACCATGTTGTGTTTTTTAAATCAAACATGCAGGGACGTTGCGATTCGCTATCGTATAGTAATACTGATACATTATTGCGCATGTTTAACGATCCTGTTTTGTGGACCGATTCTAATCAAATTACAGCCGACACCATTTACTTGCAACTTGCTAATGAACGGATTGACAAATTATTTATGTACGACAAATCATTTATCGCCTCTCAAGAAGATGCTGAACGATTTAATCAGATAAAGGGAGCGGATATGATTGGATTATTTAGTGATAATGAATTAAAGCAAATAACGGTAACAGGAAGTGGACAAACCATCTACTACGCCCGCGATGACGCCAAGAAGTATATAGGTGTAAACCGTGCAGACTGCACCGACATGGTTATTTACATAGATAGTAATACAGTGAAACGCATCATTATGCTTACCAAGCCCGAAGCAACGCTATATCCAATGAATGAGTTAAACACCAACGAACTACTATTGCGAGGCTTTAATTGGCGAATAGCAGACAGGCCCAAAACCAAATATGATATTTTCGTAACCGAAAAGTAAAATTTAAAGAATGAAAAAAAACAGAAAGCCTGAAAGTTTTATAAGCAAAACATTCTATCCAGGTGGGCCCGAAGAATTGCGCAAGTTTATATTAAGCGAAATGAAATATCCTGAACTTTGCCTAGAAAAGGGAATTGAAGGTGTAGTGCAAATGCAGCTTGATGTAGATAACAAAGGCAACACCAGTAATATCAAAATTAAAAGTGGTGTTCACGAATTAATAGATGCTGAAGCAATGCGCATAGCATCGCTTTTAAAATTTGCAAAGACACATAATCGTGGAGTACGCATTACCTTTCACGAAACGTTGAATATACAATTCAGCATTACTGAATACAAAATACGTCATGCCGAAGTTAAAATTACACACCCAACAGGAATTCGTGTTGTTTATTCTACCACACCTGCGGTTGCATCCGACAAACCAGCTGAAAGCCCAAAACCACAAGAACAGGTTTACAATATTTCGATTAAGTTGAATGATTAACGCGCTGTTCGTATGGCCATTTTATTTTTTATCATACGGTTGTTGTACTGCTGCACCGATGCCTTTAGGCGCTGTTGCATAAAGCCTTCAGATTCAACATTGGTTTTTAAATTTTGCTGCAATAAGCTATCGCTCGCATGATGATATAATCCTATAAATTTTTCTCCATCAAACTCAAGCAAGCTATCCTTGCTTATCAATTGATAAGCACCATTGCCATATTGTATTACGGTATTGGCAGAATCGAGCAATGCATTATTACCAAATGAATAAACATAGTTGTTATACCCCAAGTAACCAAGTAATGTAGGATAAATATCAATTTGCTGTATACAAGTATTTACTTCGTTGTGCACCGGTCTCTTTGCATCATAAATCAACAGCGGAATTTCGTATAGGCCCTTCCTTGTTTGATAATATGGTAAGGTGCGATGACTAGTATGATCTGCAGTTATAACAAAAACAGTATGCTCATACCAATCTGTTTTTTTTGCCATGGCAAAAAAATTACTTAAAGCATAGTCAACATAATTAACAGAACTCAAAAAAGGATGGTTGCCTTTCTTTACCAATTCTTTGTAATCATCGGATATGGTGTATGGATGATGCGAGCTCAATGTAAAAATGGTGGAACAAAATGGGGTATCGAGTTGTGTCATTTGCCTGCAGGCAAATTCAAGAAATGGTTTGTCGAATACACCCCAATTGCCATCATAATCTTTGTTGCCGTATTCTCTTCTTCCAATGTATTTGTCAAAGCCAGCTGCTAGCGTAAAGTTATCAAAGCCCATGGTTCCATTGTTACCCCCATGAAAAAAAACAGTACTATATCCTTCCTTTTTCAGCACGGTAGCAATCGATTCAAATTGTGGGGGGGGGGGGGGGGGGGGGAATTGATTGCCGTTGTAAGGCGAAGAAATAAAAGTGTTGTTCATCCACGAAGGAATACCTGCTACAATTGCCGGAATACCTTCTATACTCATAGTGCCATTGGCATAGCTATTCGAAAATTCGGTAGCGTGCAAGCGCAACGAATCGAGGAAAGGTGTAAAATTATTTTGCGGAGTATATGCACCAATGTACTCCTTGCCTATTCCTTCGAGAATAATGATGACTATATTTTTCTTATCGAAATCAGTATTGCCACTTGTTACCCTTTTAATATATGGAGCGATGTTGTCGCATTCCTCATTCGAAAAGTAGTTTTTAGTTTCAATCGTTTCTTGCCCATAAGAGCGGATCATGGTATAAGTCGTATTCAACACAAAAGGTGCATTGGTTGTATTTGCTTCAGCCGATGCTGTTTGAATACCTGCATGGGCTTAATACTTAAGCTACCGCGCACAATGCCAAAACAGAGGCCGCAAATTATTATACCCAAAAATAAACGTAGCACAATTTGCTTCCATCCCGCATAATTGTATTTGATGTCTTTATACTTAGGATAAAAAATGATTAAGATCGCAACAAACGAGATCAGAAATACGGGAGCCTTCCAAAAATCGATGGCCATATCAGTCAGGTTATTTCCGGTGTCGGTTCCCATGGTCCAAATGCGCAGGGCATCCATAGTGCTTCGTTTATGCGAAAAAGGGAAATAAGCTAAATCGATAAAATTAAAGGCAAAAAAAACTGTATTGCAAAGTAAAAATAAGGTGAATAGTAAATGTTGGAATACTTTATTGTGAAACAAACCAAAACAAAACAAATGCATCAAAATAAAAAGCACATTGGTATAAATAATAGCTGCCATATCGAACCTTACCCCATGCACAAAAAGCATACATATGTTGCTGCTTGCCGTATCAAGAAATGCAAAATTGAAAACAACAAACAATAGTCTCAATACCAGGTAAACCACCTGAAGCAGAAGTATGCGCTTTAGTAATAGTTTATATTCAATAGACATAGAAGGCATTCTGAGTTAAAGTGCAAAACAATAAAAAAACCACCGGTTTAATTTCCGGTGGTTTAATATATTATGATTATAAAGAGATTTACTTTACGTACATCAATTTAGTTTCAGCTTTGTGACCACCGGCAATCATCTGAACATAATACACTCCGGCTGGTAATTGGGTGCGACCAAAATCTACATTTACCATGTAGTTACCTTTTACCATTTCGATATTGCTTACCAAGGTAGCAACTTCAGTTCCAAGGTTATTGAATATTCTGATATTTACCGATGCATTTTCAGGAAGGTAATACTCCACTGTTGTAGCACTATTAAATACAGAAGGAAATGCGCTCATATGCGGAACCGATCCTTCGTGCTCCAAAAATCCAATTCCAAAGGTAAGATGTGCAGTTATCGTATCTGAAGCATTTGGGTTAACTGTAATATCTACACTGGTATTAATCGGATTAATGGTATTTACATTGGCCGACCAATTGGCAAAGGTGTATCCGGGGTTTGCGTCTATATGAAATTTGTTATCCATACCACCAAAATATTTTCCGGTAAAAGGAAGTTGCGTATGCTTTAAAGTATTAAAATCAATAGAGCCTCCATTAGTAGGATTTGCAGTAATGGTTATATCATAAGGTCCTGTAAGTTGATAGCAATTAATAAATCCATTATGCATCCAATTGCAACGGTTTTCAATAAATTGGCGCAGTGTATTTTTGTTAGCAACCCAACCGCTGTAACTTCCGCCCCAACGTGTAGCATGTGCTGCCATCTCAGGATCAATTACAGCTACAACACTATCAAATTCTGCAAGCATATTGCTACAACTCCATACGGTATTCCACATATCAATCTGACGCGAAATATAATATTGATTAAAGCCAGGGTTCTGACGTAACTTATTCAAAACATCAATGTGAAACTGTGGGTCGCTTACTTGCGAGCTGTTTTCTACATCGCAAGGGTCGCTGTCATATAGGGTTCCTGGTACATTAGTATAGTTAATATAATGATCGAAGGTAGCATCATTATCCCATAATATATAACCCCATTTTAAGTGCGTACCGGTGCTATCCATTCCACGCCACCAACCTGTATTATAATTTAACCAATCGGTACAAACGGTAAATGTATTGGCAATAACATAATCCACTAAACTGGTTACATCATACTGATCGTAGACAAACTGATACTTCGCTGGATCGCTAAAATTATTTGAACTGTTTAATATATAACTGCGCAAAGAGCTATAAGCGGTAAGTGAAGCCTGGCCTCCATATTGTGCCCATGTGTTTCCCCATGTTTCAATAAACTGCAAGTTATATTTATCTTGTCCATAATAGAATTTAGTATTATCATGATCATCAGGATTATCACGAATATCATACACACCCCAGTATTGACCATTTAAATACACTACAACTTTTCTTGCTCTGCGTACATCCAGGTTCATACCTCCTCTAATAGCAAGTGTATGAATATAGGCATCGCGTAAGTGTGCACTTCCTGCATTGGCTGAATTAAAATCAGCAGGATAATTATCGTCTCCGGCAGCACGTATCATCACACGCTGATAACTATCGCGAGGCGAGTCAAGAAATATTTGCTCACGAATGGCGTCCGTATACCCATGCTCATCTCTCGAAATAAAATCAAGACTTCTTTGACTTAGCACCCAAGAGTCTTGTCCATGACGGTTAAACTCACCATACGAATGTCCAACACGATTTCCGGTTGTATCATACAACTCAAAAGATCCGTGAGGTTCAAGATTTCCATTTCCATTAGCCAAACTTGTTAATGAGGTAGCCGACACAGACACAATTGGAAGCGTATGAGAAACATTGATAAAAAGTGTTTGGTACTCTATAAAACTTGGCAGTACTCCCTGATTGCTGGTGTATGTTATTGCCTTCAATACCTTTGTTGAACTTACAGTAATTGGCGCAGAATATACTGGAGATGCATTGGTGGGTTCGCTGCCGTCAATCGTATAACGAATGATGGCATTACTGTCGTTTGTAGTTATGGTAACCGTCTGGGCCGAAGCATAATAGCCACCATTTACACTGTAATCAGGTTTATCTGCATAACGAATGTATTGCAATGCATTATTATTAGTACCATTAGGAGTAGGCACTGTAAATACTCCCCATGTAGAACCTCCATCAGGTTTACGGCCGCGCGAATGGCCATTCTTGGTTTGCTTGCTAAGTTTTACATAATCAAGAATTACACCCGATGGGTCTGAAATAACAATAAACTCGCTATTCTTTTTGGTTTGAGTTAATTTAAAGTTTACATGCAAATGGGGTAATGATACCTCGTTGCGGCCCGAAGCCCAAACGCGTAAAAAACCATTTGCTGCAATAGAAACATTAGGTGGTATTATATACTTATTGTTAACCAACGAATCATCGCTTAGATAATAACCAGCCAGATTAACAGAGCTTGCACCTGCATTATATATTTCGAACCAATCGTTGTAGTCGCTATGATTGTCAACATACTGTGTAAGATTACTACACGAGTATTCATTAACTACGAGTTGCGCTTTTGATCCGAAAACGCAGCATAATACTAATAGAACGCTAAATAACTTTTTTTTCATTCTGATATAATTTTATTCGTTAAAATTTTTTGGACTTGCTTTTTAAAATGATTTTCATGAATCCTATGGAGTACAAATGTAACAATTGAATAATTAAAAAAAAAATAACCGCAAGTTTGGGTTAAATACTGAAAAAGGAGAAGGATCTGAAAGCATAACCTTTAAAAGTCCAAACAAAACATATAGATACCGTCAGTAAATCATCCAAACTAAGCAATATATTCTTCAACCTGGTAGGCATGAACTTACACAATCAAAGGTTGCATTCTTTCAATAATTAAAACTTTGAATACAACACTTTCCGTTGTAATTATCCCATAGAGTATAAAGCGTTTATTTACAAAAAATATTTTTTGCGCTTAGTCTTTAACAGCAACAACTGATATTTCAACATTTACATCCTTTGGAAGACGTGCTACCTGAACTGTTTCGCGTGCTGGAAAATTCTTACTGAAGAAGGACCCATACACTTCATTGACTTGAGCGAAACTATTCATGTCCTTAAGAAAAATACTGGTTTTAACTACTTGCGCCAAGCTCATGCCTGCCGCATCAAGCACTGCAGTAATGTTTTTCATAACCTGGGTGGTTTCTTCAATAATATTATCCAGAGCCATAGCACCCGTTTCCGGAATAATTGCTATTTGTCCACTAACATATATTGTATTGCCTATCAATACTGCTTGACTGTAAGGTCCAATAGGTTTTGGTGCCTGCTCGGTAAATATGATTTTTTTATTATCCATAAGAAAATTAATTTGCGCGTAAATTTTTTTCAAATATGCACATTTTAGTCATTGATAATTACGATTCGTTCACATATAATCTTGTGCACTATTTAGAAAAATATGAGGGTATAAAAACCAGTGTTTTTTTAAATGATAAACTTACGCTTGAACAAGCCGCAGAATTCGATGCAATACTGATTTCGC
Source organism: Bacteroidota bacterium (assembly GCA_016714535.1). NCBI lineage: Bacteria > Pseudomonadati > Bacteroidota > Bacteroidota bacterium. The sequence continues at coordinate 13,227 of JADKDR010000009.1, read as the reverse complement.
CCGGCCCGGGTTTACCGGAACATGCAGGTATTACTTTGCCTCTGCTACAAAAATATGCCCCTACAAAAAAAATACTTGGTGTATGTCTTGGATTGCAGGCTATGGGAATTTGTTTTGGAGCAAAGCTCAAAAACCTTAAGCAGGTTCAGCATGGTATTGCCCAACCAACCGTTATTGTAAAACCGGATTTACTTTTTGCTAATATTCCCAACGAATTTGAATGCGGCAGGTATCACTCGTGGGTGGTTGATGAAGATGACTTTCCCGACAGCCTCGAGATTACCGCTATAGATAAAGAAAACAACATCATGGCAGCAAAGCACAAGCAATTTAATTTGCGTGGAGTGCAATTCCATCCCGAGTCGGTACTCACCCCCTATGGCGAACAATTAGTTTACAACTGGCTTTTTCATTGCTAATCAAATCTTGATTGAAAATTGGTTTTTTTGTTTAGCAATTTTAATACGTGTCAATTGCGTACGTAATTATTACAAACAGTTGGCACAGAATTTTGGCATGTGCTACTAGTGATTTTACTGAAAATATGCAAAGCTATGGTTTTAGGTACCATTGCCCTTTTGCTTTGCCGCAAGATTGCATGCGCAACTGTAAGTGTAAGAGCAGATACATGCCTATTGTGGTATATTAATTAAAAGAACGGCTAGCAAACTAATAATGATGTTCGCTAGAATGTTTACCATATCATTGGTCATCCAACGCATACCGGAAATTAATTTATCACCCGGATGTTGGGGCACATCGCTAACTGTATCGGTATGCATATACTTTGCTTGTAGACAGGCCCCAATTATGCTGTCTGCAATACTACCAGCAAAACCTAATGTTGTTATTAAAACAAATGCTTTTGCATAATTTGTAGAAAGATAAAAAACGCCAACTGCGGCTATGCACGCAGCACCAACTGCGGCTGCCAACGTTCCGGGTAACGAAACTCCGCCTGAAACTCCTGTCGGCAATTTTTTAAAATTTATAATATGTACCGTTTGTCTACGCATGTAAATTCCAATTTCGCTGCTAAGCGTATCGGCTGTGCTCACTGCTATGCTAACAAGGTACACCAGGTACCAATCGGTGTTGGCTGTTATACCATAACACCAAATGCAAACTAAACCAACACCACCGTTGCATATTACCTGAATATAATCGCGAGGCCTTTTAGATTTAGCATCGCTGCTTACTCCTGATTTTTTATTAAGCTTTGAAGCAAGACTTCCGCTAACAAAGAATAATAGTATTGGTACGGACCATGCTAATCCGCCTATACCAAAAACAAAAAAAGCAAGTGCAAGTGCTGTAAGTGAACCACTCAACGATAACAACTTATATCGGTATGCTGCCGCAGCAAATAGTACTGCTAGCATCATGGCAAACCAATATTGAACTATGGGAGATGAAGTTTTGTTTTCGAAAAGTAAATGCATCAGTATAGCTGCAACTAATGGTACTGATAAATTATCGCTGCCGCGGGTAGAAACTGCTTCGCATAGCGTAAGCATTAATCCAATAATGATAACAGCACTTATAAAATACGCTACATCCTGCGATAATGGAATAACAGGGAAGCGCCCCGGGAACAACTTTGATAAACCAAAAATAAGGCAGCTTGTTGAAAAAAAAGCTAGGCAGCCCAATAGTGATTTCTTCTCGCTAATTGGTTGAAAATATTTTTTTGAAAATTTAATCCCAACTAAACCTGCAACACTGTCACTCCAGGCCATTATAATCATGGGATAAAAAATTAAATAATTACTATGTGGATGGCATAACACGATTAAAATTAAAAATGCCAATACAAAAAAGAAGATGCCCCAACTGCGATGATGTGCTTGATCTAGCTGAAAAAGTTTTTTGCGAACCGCAAAAAAAAGTATGATAGTAAAAGAAGCCACAATACATACAAATACAATGTGATTTGCAATAATTAATGGAGCAACGGCACAACTTGTAATTGCAGAAATATGAAGCAACTTGCGGCCAAGCGTAGCTTGAACCAATCCATACCTTGTTAATGCTTCACTGGTGATGGTGCTAAACAAAATAATGGTAATAAGACTTATGATAGCAAGAATATCTTCCATAAATTGATGACGAAGTAATAAAATTTTGCCTTGCAAAGTTTTCTTATCCTATATAATTATAACTTCAGCTTGATAAGACTTATAGAATAAAAATTTCTTGATGGACTGGTCTTTTTGGTTAATCAAAAAATAAATTGCTCGCCATACAATGTCAACGATTTATGTTTTTTACTTTTGCTGTATGACAATAAATATAATTCTTGAATAAAAGCCAGTTATTAAAACAAAAACATCATGCCACGACCAACCAACAAACTAGAATTGCTAAGCCTGAGCGAAAAGAATTTTAAAGCCTTAAATAATCTTGTTGACTCCTTTTCGGTTGCAGAACAAAATAAGGAATTTCCTAAGGGTACCATGAACCGAAACATACGAGATGTGCTTGCACATCTATATCACTGGCACTTGCTTATGGCTGAATGGTACAACATTGGCATGAAGGGCGCTTTGCCCGAAGTGCCTGCCAAAGGATACACCTGGAAAACTACACCTGACTTGAATAAAAAAATATGGGAAACCTATCGTGCCACCGACTTAAAAAATGCAAGAAGGCAATTAACTATGTCAAATATCCAAATGATGGAATTAATTGGCAAGCATAGTAACGAGGAACTTTTTGAAAAAAAGAGATATAAATGGACGGGCACCACTTCCTTGGGAGCGTATTTTATTTCGGCTACTTCCAGTCATTACGATTGGGCCTTTAGGTTGATTAAGAAAGCGATGAAATAAATAGGGGAAATGCAGATGCACCTGTTCTAAGCTTATGAATTACCAAACTAACGAATGAGTATTTCATTATTTTATGCTTTATAAAAATTGATTACTTTTTTTTTCCAAAAGACTCGCAGTGATTGTTACCTTGCTATGCAACTTAATAACAAGCACCCGATGGCAAAAAGTTGACCAATAAGTATTTGGCAGCAGACATATTTAGTCACCCCAAGTCAGTATTTTGCTATTGTTTAAATGCTGCGAGAAAGCCATATTTTTCTTGCAACTATTTTATCTATAATTGCATAATCAAACAATTCAACCATTTATAGTTTATGGCGCTAAGCAGGTTTTGGACATTTATAATTATTTCCAGTATTGTATTTATACTATTCAATCTGTTTGCAGGCAACATATACACACTTAGTGGTGTTATCAATGGAAAGCAAAACGATCCGGTGTTAGTAAGTGAAGTTGCTCTTAGTTCGCTAAAGGAAGACACCTTGTTATACAACCAATTAATTTCGGAAAAAACAGCGGAGCATCTTGGAAAAACGTACACACTTGCCAACAATATGATAGTACAAGTGAGCCACGGAAAACAGGCTGCCGATGGATTGTTTCCTACATGTAAAAATGCTATCATAGATATCTGGCTCCCTATAATCGGCTATCTCACTTTTTTCTGCGGGTTGCTTCACTTGCTAAGTGACTCGGATGCAACATCGGGGTTAGCCAGATTACTTTCTCCTTTGTTTAATAAAATTTTTCCTCAATTGCCAAAAGGCCATCCGGCCTTTGGTTTTATGACTATGAACTTTGCAGCAAATTTTTTGGGTCTTGATAATGCTGCTACCCCTTTTGGACTAAAAGCCATGGAGAGTTTACAAGAAACTAATATTGACAAAGACAAAGCATCTGACAGTCAAATTATGTTTTTATGTCTTCACGCGGCCGGACTTACCCTTATACCCACTTCCATCATTGGGTATCGTGCAGCACAACATGCAGCAAATCCGTCCGATATTATGGTGCCATGTATAATTACTTCGTTTATAGGTACCGTAGCAGCCTTAGTTTTTGTTAGCATCAGACAACGCATCAACTTGGTTAACCTTACTATTATTGGCCTGGTAACTGGTGTAAGTGCGTTAATAAGTATGCTCTTGTTTTATATACAAAAACTTGACAGCACTACCAAGTTATCGTTTACTGGCAACCTGAGCAATGCAGTATTGCTAATTATTATTCTATCCATAGTGGGCTATGCGTTTTATCGTGAAAAAATATTTATTGCAAAAAATACCAACCTATTCGACTCGTTTGTGCATGGTGCCAAAGATGGGTTCACAACAGGCTTGCGAATATTGCCTTACATGATTGCTATGCTTGCTGTGCTTAGCCTTTTTAGAAACAGTGGATTGATGAATATACTAATGAGTGGACTTAGCACATTACTTGGATATTTTAATGTGGAAAGGCAAATAATAGATGCCCTTCCTGTTGCACTCATGCGACCTTTTAGTGCCGGAGGCTCACGAGGATTTATGCTCGATGCCATGAAAACCTATGGAGCCGACAGCCTGGCCGGGCAACTGTCCTGTTTGTTTCAAGGTGCAGCCGAAACTACCTTTTATGTAATTGCCCTTTACTATGGAAGTGTTAACATAAAAAACACACGTTACACCCTTGCCATTATGTTGCTGGTAGATTTGGTTTGTGTACTAACGGCTATTGGAGTTTGTAAAATGTATTTTTAATGATAAAAAAAATTAGTTTTGCCTTTACGCTATGCGGCATAATTATTGAACATCCCCGATAAATTTTAAAAAAAATAAAAACAAAAAAGATGATGAAAGTAAAAAAGATGATGAAAGTAAAAATGTATTTAGCCCTGGCATTTATTTTATGCTCCGGCTTATTGACAGCACAAAAACAACAATTTCCGAAACTACTGACAACATTGGGGGAAGCATGAACAATGTTTTTTCGGTGTATATGGAAGGTACCGAATATAAGACTGTAATGAAGGCATGGAAAAGAATGCTTGAAGATCAAAAGGCAAAACTTACTACGGATAAAAATGATGTGAGCGCTGCCAATGCCGTAATCCCATCCATGAGTGCCTCGCCTGTTGCCATTTTTTCTCGCTTGCTCGAAGACAAGGGCGGTGTGCGCCTTACAGCAGCTGTGGTTAAAGATGGGCAATTTGTAAGCACTACTGCTTCGCAGGCAGATGCAGATAATGTAAAGAAGTATCTCTATGATTTTGCTGTTCGTATGAAAAAGAAAGTAGTAGAAGAAGAAGTAGAAAAAGCAGCCAAAGAATTGGAAAAACGTCAGGATGATCAAAAGGATTTGGTGAAAAGAAAGGCCGACTATGAGCGCGACATCGAAGATTATAAACGCAAAATTTCAGATCGTGAAAAAGATATTCAAGACAATATCAAAAAGCAGGAAGATGCCAAGTTGCAAACGGATGACCAATTAAAGCAAGTAGAAGCTTTAAAAAGCAAACTGAACGAAATAGACTAACAAGTCAACTAGATTACAAAAAAAAAGCATATCGTTTGATATGCTTTTTTTTTACAACCTAATTAAGTCGTCAATTATCTTTTCGACCGAAATGCCTTCTGCCTCGGCCTTATAATTTTTCACTATGCGATGGCGCAGTATAGCTGGCGCTATGGCCCTTACATCTTCAATATCGGGGGCATATTTACCATTAAGTATAGCATGGCACTTGGCGCCTACTACTAAAAATTGTGACGCTCTTGGTCCCGCACCCCAGGCAATATATTGATTGGATACTGCTGCCGCAGTGCTTGTGCCGGTTCTGGTTTTAGATGCTAATCCCACAGCATAATTCAATACATTGTCAGGAATTGGAACACGCTTAATTAATTGTTGGTAGGCAAGTATCTCCTCCCCACTTACTATTTTTTTCAGTTCAGGGTTGTATGACGAAGTAGTATTTTTTACCACAGTAACTTCCTCATCAAACTTGGGGTAAGTAAGCAACACGTTAAACATAAATCGGTCTAACTGCGCTTCGGGCAATGGGTAGGTTCCTTCTTGCTCAATCGGATTTTGTGTAGCCAATACGAAAAAGGGACTGTCGAGTTCGTAGCGCTTACCAGCAGCTGTAACAGCGCGCTCTTGCATGGCTTCGAGCAATGCAGCTTGTGTTTTTGGTGGCGTTCGGTTAATCTCATCGGCCAAAATTATGTTAGCAAACAATGGACCTTTAATAAATTGAAAATGGCGTTGCTCATTCAAAATTTCGGTGCCTATAATATCCGAAGGCATTAAGTCGGGGGTAAACTGAATACGATTATACGATAGTCCTAAAACCCGTGCAATGGTATTTACTAAAAGCGTTTTTGCAAGTCCCGGAACACCAACTAATAAACAGTGGCCATTGCTAAATATTGAAATCAGCACATCACGTACTATTTCATCTTGTCCAATAATTACTTTTCCTATTTCTGATCTTAGAGCCGAATATGATTTTCTTAATTCATCGACTGCCTCTACATCTGAGTCATAATTCTTTACCATAGTTTAATACAAAAAATTGAGGCGCAAATTAAAGAAATGTTTTAGACCATTGGTACTCTTTGGTGTAGTTAAGTATGTGTTATTTTGATTAAACATGCATTGCCAACATAAAATTGAAACTAATTGACTGATAATAGCGAAATCTAAGCAGGTTTAGATTCTCCAACTTGCAGGTTTTACAACCCGCGTATCATCAAATAAACTGGCATCATTTAATGGATAATCAATACCTTCCTTACAAGTTCTGATTTATTGGAAGTTACCTTTAGTGTATATAAGCCCGAGTTAAGACTAGCCGTGCTGATATTAAACGAAGGCTCACTGCTGGTAACATTATCATCAAAACACAACTTACCCATAGCATCGTATATACTTACGGTTACACCATCCAGTACATTTGTTTGTATGGTAATAATATTATTGGCTGGATTAGGAAATACCGTAGCTATAAGTTGTTTGCTTTCAGGAATCGAGATTGAAAATATTTCCTGAATACGTTGTGCCAGAAATATGGCTGCGGTGGTATCAAGCAAGACAGCATCATGAATTCCATGGGTATTTCCGGTATAAATAATAGATTGATAATGTTGAGCAGTAAACCCTAGCGTTTGCATACGTGGTTCAATACTGCAACTACCATAGAGGTAAGGATAATTTTGGCCTATGCCAAGAGGCATACCCCATAAGCCTTTTTTATTGTCGCATGCCACAACCGGATCACCAGTTTGATGGTAGCTGAATAAAGGTACATCATTGGCTGTTTCAATTAACAAGGTATCGAGCAATGCACCAAATATATTTACGACAGCCTGTACCTGCGAATTTTGACCATTTTGATTAAGCACACCAAAGATACTTCCTAAGGCAGGTCGTGGTACATTAAGAGTGTTAGTAACTACATTACTTATAGAACCAGCAGCGGGAGGCTCCTCAGCTAATTTATCTACATAAGTCATGTGCATCGCGGTAATGCTGCCTGCACTTGCACCGCCTACAAAAGCAAGATTTACATTTGAGCTATCCTGCGCTGCTCTGCCTTTTAAAAATCGCATAGCACCATGAGCATCCTGAACCGCACGTGGCAGCCCGCACCACCTCTGCCGAATCGTAAGCAAAAGGTGATGGTAAAAAGATGGTTGATAAAATCCCAATCTATAATCAATGGTTGCAGTAACATAGCCACGCTTGGCAAAGTCAATACACATTTGATCCATCTCTTGCCGCGTTCCTTGCACAAAGCCTCCACCGTGTATAAACATCAATATAAGCCGCGAAGTATTATTGTCACCCACAGGCTTGTATATGTCCATGTACAAGTTAGTGTTAGCACCATTATATTGATTATCGACACCATACAATACACTTGCTTCCTTTACAAAGTTATATTGCTGGTCAACATAATTCAGTTGAGTTTTTGTATTTGTAGCAAACAGGAAAGCAATTAGCAGCCATAGTAAATTTCTTTTTTTCATTTTTTATAAAATTAAAATCCTAGAAACATTTTTCGATTAAACTTTTCTTTCGAAACAAAACTATATTCTTTTTTGAATATAAATTTACGCACTGTAAAATTTCCGACATAAGTTACCTGTATATCCTCACCGTTAATCATTTCTTGTAATGAATTTTTCAAAAGCCTTCCTGTCGAAATATTGCACGCAATGGGTACTTTAAATTCAGTGTTTGCCGGAAGTTTAATCTCATTTTGCAAAATTACATATGCAACCGTATCATTTGACTCACTCACAATTTTTACATCAATATTTTCTAAAGCGCATCCAACACCATTCGGATTAAAAAACACCAAGTCCATTTGCAATTCAGGATTAAGTTTAAGTTTCGCAACTTTCAGCTTTTCGTATCGTTTGTATTGCAAAGGTTGCATTGTACACGATGTTAGTAATGCAAAGAGGTAAATAGATACAATCAAATAAACTATTCTCATAAGGTAGCCAGTCGGTCTAAGGTGGTTTCAATCATCTCGTTCAGGCTTTTCTTATAATCTTTGCTGAATTCCTTCCGCACCCTGTTTGCAACAATTACATTCACACTTGCACAGTGATGTCCTAAAATACTGGCAAGGCCAAACATGGCACTGGTTTCCATTTCAAAATTGGTAATGCGTAAATCATTAAATCGATAATCACTTAAGAGGTCAATCATATTGGCACGCGCCAAAGGCGCGCGTACCATGCGCCCCTGCGGACCATAAAAGCCGCAACAAGATGCAGTAATGCCTTTGAACATTCCTTCGCTTACTGCATCCAACAACAATTTGCTACCTTTAAATAAATATGACTGGGCAAACGTATTGTAATGAGGATAATATTCCTGAAATTTCTGAATGATTGCCTTTTCGTCTTCCGTATTTTCATAGCGATAAAAATTTAGCAGGCCATCTAATCCTAAGCCATAGAGTGAGAAAACAAAACTATCAGGGGCAATATCTGCTTGCAGTGCACCGCTAGTGCCTAACCTTATCAACTTTAGCGCTGTCTTTTGGTCTTTTATTACACGCTTATCCAGGTCTACATTTACCAATGCATCTAGTTCGTTATAAACGATATCTATATTATCTGTGCCAATGCCGGTAGAAATAACAGTCATTCTGCGGCCTTTATACGTGCCGGTATGCGTTACAAATTCGCGCTTCTGCTTGCGTATTTCTATTTTATCAAAAAAATCGCTTACTGTTTTGGTGCGGTCCGGGTCGCCTACATTGATAATGATATCCGAAATGTCCTCAGGCTTTAGATTAAGGTGATATACACTTCCATCAGGATTTAAGATTAATTCTGTTTCTGCAATCATAGCTTAGTATTCTTTATTGGGTAAACATAAAAAAGAAATTGAAGTTGCACAAACCGATTTTAAATATCATTTTATTGATAAGTATGGGAAGTTTACTTGTTTTGCATTTTAATATGTCACGTTTTGTTATAGAGTTTCCGCAAAATCTGCAGGTTTATGAATGTTTGTTAACCGTGCGCGTGTACGACCTTAACTATGGAAATCACCTAAGCAACGATAGGGTGCTTAGCCTGGCGCACGAGGCACGTGTGCTTTACTTACAATCGATTCAAAGCACTGAGCTCAATTTTTTTGGCAACGGCATTATCATGACCGATGCGCAAATTGTGTATAAAAACGAAGCGTTTTTGAGTGATGTTCTTAATTTTTCGATTGCAATAAAAATTACAGGACGGGCCTCCTTTGATATTTTCTATCGCATTCAAAAAGGTGATAAAGAAATTGCCATTGTAAAAACCGGCATACTCTGTTACGACTACGAGCGTAAAAAGGTAGTATCCAATCCAGAAAAATTTTTTAGTTATTGTAGGTGTACCAGCTAACAACTATGGACGTCAGGAACCAGGCACTAACAAGGAGATTGCAGAATTTTGCAGCAAAAATTATGGGGTAACCTTTTTGGTTGCTTCAAAACTATCAGTTGATGGAGATGACCAACATCCAATGTTTAAGTGGTTAACTCAAGCACCCAATCCTGATTTCACAGGAGATATAAAATGGAACTTCGAAAAATTTTTATTTGACGAATCAGGCAAGCTGATTCATCGGTATCGGTCGGGCACCAAACCAATGAGTGAGCAGATAGTGAGCGCCATTGAGTCGAAAAACTAATGTGACTTGCTTTATGCAAATAAACTCACATTGGTTAGTTAAATTAAATAATTAGTTTTAAGGTTAGTAATGTAGTGAGGCCGCAAAAGAAATTTTGCGGCTTCTTTCGTTTACTATAAAAATGCGTTGGGAGCGATACTCATACTTTGTATCTGCTCTTTGAAAAAATTAAGCCATCTCCCCTATTCGCTCTGCAAAATACATGTCCAGTTCTCCCTTGTTTTTAGCCGGAATTTTTCCACGGTAAGAACAGTTGTATTTATCCTTTATAAGTTCGTAGGTAGTACCACTTATATTTATTTTACCTGCTTCAGAGTTTTGTTCCATACGTGCAGCAAAGTTTACAGTATCGCCCCATATATCATAAGCATATTTTTTAAGGCCTACTATGCCAGCTACAATAGGTCCGGTATGCATACCTAGTCTAATCTGAAACGAAAATCCACCACGTGCTGTTTGTTCTTGCTTGCGTTTCTCCATAAAGTCGCGAATTTCGAGAGCTGCATTCAACATATCTTCGGCATGAGTTGAACTGCTTACCGGCAAGCCGGTAACGCATAAGTACGCATCGCCTATAGTTTTTATTTTTTCTACATTATGTTTTTGCAATATCAGGTCGAACGTACTAAAGCATGTATTAATTTCTTCAACCAACACTTCGGCACTCACTTTTTCACTAACAGTTGTAAAATCTTTAAAGTCGGTAAACATAACCGTAACCATGTCGAATGATTTGGCCAATGCCTTTCCGTGTAACTTAAGTTCATTGGCGGTTTCGGCAGGTAATATGTTTAATAGCAAGTCGTCACTTTTTTGCTTTTCCATTTGCAAATCGCGGGTACGTTCTTCCACTTTTTGTTCCAGCATCTTATTCTGATTACGCACAATTCGCTCGTTTTCCAAAGTTTTTTCCATTAGCCTTAATTGTGTTTCACTTTCTTTTTGCAACACATCCTCCTTTTCAACTTCGAAGCGTTGTGTAAGTAAGAATGAAAGTGCCAGCGCTTCCATTACAGTTGCCCAGCCCGAGTAGCTAAAACCAAGAATATACTCCGGCTTGCCAACATTGATATACGCGGCCTCGGTAAGTACAAGCAAGAAATATGCGAAATAGGTAAGAGCAAAAAGGTATCCAAAGCGGTTGCCACTTCGGCCTACCACTACACCAATGTATGGCCCATAATAAAGAAGCACAATAGCGAGTGCAACGTGTTTATAGGTTGCTTAATTGGAAAAGGAAGGAAGAATTCGATTATCCACCAGGCAAAAAATATAACTACGGCCCAGATAGTAAACTTGTACACACGGGGTTTGTATTTCTTCACTTCTAGAAACCACAAACAATAAAGGGTTTGTAGTGTTACTCCAAAACAAGGAATTATGGTGTACCAAAATAGCATATCCACCTTATTGAAAAAATATACAATAAAACCATCAACAACGATTGCTGAGTACGTAATAAATATTAATACCATGATAGCATTAAACAAATACAGAAATTGTCGCATGGAGAAAAAGAAAAACATGTTACTGAGAAAAACGAACAACATTAATCCCAAATAAATTCCATAAACAAATTTCAGATAGATGGTTTTTTCATCATACTCTGGCTTGGTATAAATACGCAAAGGTATTGGGCCGGAGTTTGTAGTGAGTCGCAAATAATAATCGCGTTGGCCTGTTAAGAGTGGAAAAACCTGAAACGAACTCTTTACGGCACGGTCTTTAAATTCTGTATTGAATCCGGCTTGCCAACAAACGGTTTTATTGCTGTCATCTTTATAATAAAGATCGCAGTCGGGCAATCCTGCTTGCGTTACCTCCAACAGTAAGGGCGCAGCCATCGAATTATCAAGTGAAAACTTAACCCAAAACACCGACAGCGTATATCCCAAAATAAGGTTAGTGGATTCGGAGGGCTTATACTGCTTGCTGTAGCCGTCACCACGTGCTTGCTCAAAAGTAAGGATACCATTTGCATCTTCCAATATAGTCACCTTATTGCCGATTTCCAATTTTTTTTCTTCTCCATCCCATTTAAGAGGTTGTGATTGCAAAGTTGATGTCACCATATACAACATCGCAACAATAAGCAAGGATGTAATTTTTTCTTTCATCTGATAGTTTTTATCATTACACAAAAAGAATTATAAACTAATATTGATTCTTGATTTTTAATATACAGGACTCTCGTACTTAGCAAAGTTGGTAGGAATATTTAGCGTGAATGCAAAACATATCCACCAAACCAAACAATATATACCAAAGGGTAGATAGCCATAAAATCCCATCACGGGCATTTCAAAAACATGAAATTTATTTATAAATGGAACATTATAAACCCAGTACCCTGGCAAGTGCGAATGTAGCACTCCACCTTCATGCGTTGCACTCAGGAAGTTTTGCCCTTCAAGCAAAAATCCTGATACCAGATAGGTAAGGGCAGTAAGCAGCACAGGCGACCAATTACCTTTGGTAATTGGTGTAAACGGTGACCATATACCAAGTAAGTCTAACATGCATGTAAGTATAAACAAGGGTGCCAACCATATTACAGGACAAAGAATATCAGGCATAAAACTCATTAAAAATAATCCTATATAAGAGGCTACAAGTATCAGGACCTGCATGTTTTTTCCAAAGCGAATTTTTATCCCATTCTGATAAAGACTTACAAATCGGGGAAATGAATTAAACAAACTATAAAACTGGAAACCCAATGGCAACAAAGCAGATGATGCAAAAATTGCATACGTACAAAACTGAGCATCGGGAATCATTTCACCATTAGGATAATACCAAAATTCAAGCACGAAAAAATTTAAGTATTCAAAATGAGCCATCCGGCAGTAGATGATACACCAATACCAACCAACTCTTGGATCGTTATTGAACATAGATTTGCCTCCGGTTCGTTTATAAACAATGCCATCCAATAAAAAGTTAAACCCCAATAAAGCGGCACATAAGCCCAATTGAGCAGCCATTTAGGTGAAGAAAAATGACCTAACAAAAATCCCAATACTACCAGCCAAACACCTCCACCCCACCAAAACCAAGAAGGGAAGGCTACTTTAGGACGTGGTGTAGTATTGGTTATAGGCAATGGTTTTTTAAACCCAAACAAACGTGGGAAAACGTATATCATCATCGTTACCACGAAAAAAAAGCCCACGCCATAAAATACGATCCAACTGAAATCATCATAGGT